>DATCYD010000049.1:0-14818 GCA_036570465.1 Anseongella sp. | reverse complement strand
CGGATGAAGGGGAACCCCTTGTGCTTGCGATAGCAGCAGATAAACCACCAATGGCAGCAATCTTAAGAATCTGCGCCATATACTTGTCGCCCGCTGCATGTGAATGATTCCTTTCGTTTTAATAATCCCCTTCGTTGGTGTTAAAGTCGGGATTATGGCCCAGGGAATCAATCTCGCGCATCAGGCCAATGCTTTCCTGGCGTTCCACCAGATTAAAGTATTGAAAAGCCAGGGAAATATGAAGAATGCAGTACAACAAGGTTTCACCAAGAATGCCAATGATGGAAGCGGCAATTATAATTACCTGCATAGAGTTCCCGTTCTCCCACTGAAGAATTTCCTTGAAAAAGGAGATGAGCAGCAACGGAATCCGAAAGGCGAAACCTATGATGGACACGATAAATGTGATAACCATGAGCAGTCCAAAAGTGGACCACCATTTCCCCTTCACTAGTCTCCAGCTTCTGCCATAGGCTGAAAATACTCCTTCTCCCTCCACATAGATAACTGCAGGAAACAAACCCATCCTTACTGCAATGAAAATAGCTGGGAACATGGCTCCTATGATGGCGAGTGGCATGATATAGATCCGCTCCTGAAGCATGGCTTCGTCCGGTACCCCGCCGTACATCAAAAACGCCAGTAATCCACCCGCCAGCAATGTGGCAAGGATGACGGCAAGGGCGTAGATTAATGTCGAAATAAGGAGTTTTACAAACCTGGCTATAAACCGCTGCCATACTTCCGCTGTGGTCACAGGCTCTCCCGGCCGCTCCAGGTAGGCGGTCAGGAAGGCAAGGGTTACCCCCACCACAACCACCCGGCCCAGACCTGCCAGCATCAGTGTGATGATATAATTCAGGTTAAAAACGTTTTGCGCCAAAAATTGAAATGGATTGTCATTCGCACTCGCCAGGCTTTCAGGATTCAGCCCCATGAAATTGGATTGATAGAGTCCCATGAAAACGCCTGCAACCAGCGCCACCGGCCCGGCGTAATACAGAAGACTCTTGAAGAGAGGACCGAAGTTCTGCTGCAGAAACAGGAATGTGTCACTGATTTTCCGACCGAAGTCTCGTTCTTCCCGTAGGTTGATTTTTTCCATTCGCAAAGGAGGTTCTTAATTTCAGGGGGTAAATTACAAAATAATACAAAATAAACGCGCCAGAGCAGGTGATGATGGACACGCTCAGCCAGAGGGGCATATCAGTATGGCGGGTAACGAAACCTTCCAGAAGAGCGGCCGTGATGAATACAGGTACCAGGCCAATCACGATCTTTAATCCGCGGCGAGCTCCACGCCTGAATGACTCCAAACGCGACCAGGTTCCCGGGAACAAAAGACTGTTGCCCATGACCAGGCCTGCCGATCCGGCGATAATAATGGCGGATATCTCCAGCGTGCCGTGTATCCAGATGGAAAGGACAGAGGTCAGCAACAGCCCCTTTTGATAGAAGAAAAACTGGAAAGCGCCCAGCATCACACCATTCTGAAAAAGGACCCAAACGGTTCCAAACGAAAACAGGACACCTGCAACAAACGCAAGGAATGAAACTTTTATGTTGTTAAAGGCAATGTAAAGGAACATTTCAACGGTATCCATACTTTTATAGACCGCCATGGGATCGCCTTTTTCGATATTTTCAAGCGTCATGTTCACATAGTGATCGCCCAGGATCAGGCGCACGAAGGTTTCATCTTCGGAAGTCGAGATCAGCCCAAAGCCAAAGGCAACCAGAAAGACCAGGAAGGAATACAACAGGCACTTTCCGGACGCGGCCATTTCAAGGGGTAGCTCCTGCGTCCAGAAGCGCACAAAACGCCCCCGGTTCTCCCTTTTATTCCGATAAATAAGCAAATGATAACGGGAGGCGATGCCATTCAGGTAGGTAACAGTCTGCGACTTCGGATAGAAGGTTCTGGCATAGGAAAGATCGTCGGTCAGCTCAATAAAATTTGCAGCCAGCCGGTCTGCGCTGGCCCCGGAGGGATCTTCATAGGCCTTCCACTTTTCTGAATTCTGCCGAACAAAAACTGCTTCCCGCATTCACAAAGATAATCGTATGTTTGAATTGTAAAAAAATACCCATGAGGGCCATACCTATTGATACCACCCAAAACGTACAACTGGAGTACGAGATCGCCAGTGTTGGAGAACGGATCCTTGCTGCCGTATTGGATTATCTCGTTTTTTTTGGTTGGATCGCACTTATATCCATCCTGGTAGCCGCACTGGACCTGGAAACAACCCCCATTACCGTCATAATTTTCCTGTTGCTACCGGTTTTCTACCACCTGGTGTGCGAAATATTCCTCAACGGGCAGAGCATCGGCAAACGCAGCATGGGGATCCGCGTTCTGAAAAAAGATGGTACGCAGCCCTCGCTTGGTGATTACCTGATGCGCTGGATATTCCGACCTATCGATTGCACGATCGGCTGGGGCAGTGTGGCGCTGATTTGCATTTTGATCAATGGCAAGGGGCAACGCCTTGGTGATATCGCCGCCGGCACCACTGTCGTACGCACCCGCCGCCGAACGCACCTGGCTGATATACAGATCAGGGAAAGCACTCCGAACTACACAGTCACATACCCTGAAGTCATTTCTCTGAGTGATCAGGATATCGGCACTATCCGGAAGATCCTGAAAAAAAGCACCCGAACAGGCAAACTGGAATTACTGAATCCCCTGGCTGAAAAAGTATGCGCCATAACCGGCATCCAAACCACACAGGAGCCTTACCCCTTTTTAACCACAGCGTTAAACGATTATCATCACCTGGTCGTCGCCGACCACACACAGCATGTTTGACATTACGCTTTCGATGGCTGCGCAGCAACTTTAAAAACGGTGCGCTGCCTGTAGGTTTCTCCCGGACGTAATTCGGTGGCAGGGAAATGAGGAACATTCACAGCATTGGGGTGATGCTGGACTTCCAGACAAAGACCAGAA
The DNA here is from genome assembly GCA_036570465.1 of Anseongella sp. Taxonomy (GTDB): domain Bacteria; phylum Bacteroidota; class Bacteroidia; order Sphingobacteriales; family Sphingobacteriaceae; genus Anseongella. Next base: position 11,862 of record DATCYD010000049.1, on the reverse strand, counting down.
AAAGGTCCGTATTTCTGACCACCCTTTCCGGTAACCGGGGGTACCCATCTTCCGGTATAGAGATGACACACCGGTTCGGTAGTCCGCACTTCAAGCCGGAGACCGCTTTGCCCGCTTTCAAGCACCGCGGCAAGGGATGGTTCACCACCGGGTTTGTCCAGCACAAAGCTTTGATCATACCCGTCAGGTTCCGGCAAATCCTTGCCAACTTCTTTAGCGGAACGAAAATCATGGCCAGTATTTTCAACCGGTACCATGTTTCCGGTAACAACCATATTATCATCCTGCTCCAGGTATGCTCCGGCAGGAATTGTCAGCAGATGATCAAGGATCTGGCCCTGGCCATTGTTCAGGTTGAAATAATCGTGATGCGTCAGGTTCAGAACGGTGGGTTTGTCGGTACTTGCGGTTATTTCCTGGATGAGCTCATTCTCCGCGGTAAGTGTGTAAGCCACCTTTACCTCCAGGTTGCCGGGGTACCCCTCCTCACCATCGGGGCTGGTATATCCAAAAACGACCCGGCCCCTGGTTTCGTCCATCTCCATCACCGACCATACCGCGCGATCAAAACCACGCAGGCCTCCGTGGATATGATCCTGTCCTTTGTTGGCAGACACCCCGACGAGCTCCCCGTCCAAAGAGAAAGAGGCATTCTTGATCCTGTTTGCGTACCTGCCTACCAATACACCGAAATAGGGGTATTGATCCTGATAGTCGTCCTTTAAATAATCTTCGAGCTTATCAAGTCCGAGAACGATATCGTTTAGCCGGCCATTACCGTCCCTGACGATCCAGGAAAGGATCAGACAACCGTAATTGCTAAAGGTTACAGAAGTTTGCTTGTCATTTTCAAGACGAATGAGCTCAAGTAACTTCCCGTCGATCTTTAGCCCGGTATTTTCTTTGGCAATACGCATAAACGAAGGAAACAAAAATTAAGCGTTCTTCAAAAAATATCCTAATTTAACGGAGCAATGCATTTGAAATGATCAGAGCGCTCGACGAAGCATTTAAGAAAATTTACAAGGAAGACCCTCAGCATGCCTTTTTCGCTCCTGGACAAGTGAATTTCCTGGGGGAACAAAGCGCCTGCAATGGTGGTTTTTTGCTGGCGGCGGCTATTTCACAAGGGACCTGGCTAATGGCAAGCCCGAATGATAAAAACAAGTTTGTACTTCGAACCCTCGATCAGGATGATTACGCTGAAGTAATGGTGTCGCCGCATTACCGGAGCACCAATGTTGACTGGGTCAATTACCCGCTGGGAATCATCAGCAGGTTCATGCAAGAGGCTACCGCACCCCTTTCGGGGTTAAACATCCTGTTCTCGGGTAATGTTCCGCAGGAGGTGGGTTTGTCATCATCGGCTTCGATAGAAATGGTGACTGCTTTTGCACTGGATCATATTTTCGGGGGAGGTTTCAGCAAGATTGATCTCGTAAAGATGGCCCGTGCCGCCGAAGCGGGCTTTGTGGACGAGGCTTGTGCAGTCGCCGACCAATATACAGTGGCATTTGGTGAAAAAAATATAGCCCTGATGCTGAATGGTGACGCCTTAACCCACCAGGCGGTCCCCTGCAGGCTGGGAGAATATGCCTTGCTGCTTATCGATACGGGACGATCGCGACCGGGATCGGCATCCCGCTGGAACGAACGGCTGGATCAATGCCACCGGGCACTCAAGATGCTGCAGCAGGAAAGCTCCCTGCAATCGCTTTGCGAGTTAACTCCTGATCGTTTTCAACAGCAGGCCCATCTGATCTCTGACGCTGATATTGCTGCACGGGCCAGGCATGTGATTGAGGAGAATGCACGGGTGCAACGGGCGGCGGAAGCACTTCAAAAAGGCGAGCTGGAACTGTTTGGACAAATACTGACCGATTCTCACACTTCTCTCCGTCAGCTGTATGAAATCCCCTCCAGGGAACAAGATCTCGTCGTGGAGATCAGTCAGCATAAAGGCGTCGCCGGCGCCCGTATGACAGGCGTCGGAGGCGGCGGAAGCGTATTGGTATTGGTTCATCAGGCCGAACTGAAGAACTATCGGAACCACCTGTTCAAAGAATACAAGAATGTAACAGGCGCCGAACCGGATATCCATCGGATCCGCACCGGAAACGGTGCCCACCGACTGACACACGTCTGAAAAACTTTCCGCTGAGAGGCCTGTTAATAAAAGAAAGCGTATAATCAAAACTGTTTACTTGTGCTGCAAACATCCCGTCCGACCGGCGGGATGTTTTTTTATTAAAATTAGCTTAGATTAGCAGCAAAACCCCTTAAAATGGCCCGTCCCACCCGTCCCATACGCGTATTGGTAGCAAAATGCGGCCTTGATGGCCACGACCGGGGTGCGCGTGTAATTGCCCTTTCCCTGCGCGATGCCGGCATGGAAGTCATTTACACCGGCCTGCGTCAACAACCTGACATGGTGGTGAACGCCGCTTTGCAGGAAGATGTGGACGTCATCGGGCTCAGCATCCTTTCCGGCGCACACATGACCATTTTTCCCCGCATCAAACAGTTGATGCAGGAAAAAGGCATGGATGATGTGTTGCTCACCGGCGGTGGGATCATTCCCGAAGACGACATGAAAAAATTGAATAGTATGGGAATCGGACAACTGTTCCCCCCGGGAACACCCACCGGTGAGATCGCCGGCTACATCCGGGACTGGGTTGAAAAACACCGGGACTTTTAATCAAATAACCATGCCCAACATACTGAAAGAAACCGAAGGACGGCTGCTGACCCTGACGATCAACCGGCCGGACAAACTGAACGCACTTAACAAGTCAACCCTTGGTGAGCTCCATGAGCTATTCACCCAGGCTGCCAGTGACCCTGATGTAGGTGGCATCATACTTACCGGAGCGGGCAAAAAAGCTTTTGTGGCAGGAGCCGATATTTCGGAATTCGCCGGTTTTGGCCCGGAAGAAGGCACGATCCTTGCGCGGAATGGTCAGGACCGTGTATTTGATTTAATAGAAACATTTCCGAAACCGGTGCTGGCGGCCATTAACGGATATGCCCTGGGGGGCGGTCTGGAGTTGGCGCTGGCTTGTCATATTCGTGTTGCCATTGCGGAGGCCCGGATGGGACTTCCTGAGGTTACCCTGGGGCTGATCCCGGGATACGGAGGCACCCAGCGATTGACCCGACTGGCAGGAAAAGGCAAGGCGTTGGAACTAATTCTCACAGGAAAAATGATCGGCGCCAAAGAAGCAATGACGATGAACCTGCTCAACCATACCATTGGAGAAAACGATGAGTTGCTCCCGTTCTGCAGAAGCCTGATGGGAGACATCCTTAAAAATGCTCCACTGGCACTTCAGGCAGCCATCCGCGCAGTAAACGATTGCGCTGACCCCTCCCGAAACGGATTTGAGACCGAGATCGAAGAATTTGGAAAGCTCTTCGGAACCGCTGATTTCCGCGAAGGAACCAGCGCTTTCCTGGAAAAAAGGAAACCGGTCTTCCGCGGAGAATAAGTATATGAAGACAAAAAAAGACATTGTTGGTAACTGGTTGCCCAGATATACCGGAACACCTGTATCGGATTTTGGCAAATACTTATTGCTCGTAAATTTCCAGAATTACGTTCAATTGTTTGCCGAATGGGAAGATGTCCCCATTCAGGGAACCAACCGGCAAATGCCAAACGCCACTTCCGGTAATATTTCAATCATTAATTTCGGAATGGGCAGCGCTAACGCTGCCACTGTTATGGATCTGCTTAGCGCCGTTCAGCCTGAAGCAGTTTTATTTCTCGGTAAATGCGGAGGGCTGAAAAAGAAAAATCAGCTGGGAGACCTGATCCTCCCCATTGCCGCAATCCGGGGCGAAGGAACCTCCAATGACTATTTTCCTCCTGAAGTTCCGGCCTTACCCGCCTTCAGCCTGCAAAAAGCCGTTTCCACCAGCATCCGGAATCATCAGCGTGATTACTGGACTGGGACCATTTACACCACCAACCGCCGGGTATGGGAGCATGACAGTGAGTTTAAAAATTATCTTCGGAAAATCCGGTGCATGGGCATTGACCTGGAAACAGCTACTATTTTTTCCACCGGTTTTCATAATAGCATTCCCACCGGAGCCCTGCTGCTGGTATCTGACCAGCCCATGATCGCCGAAGGAATAAAAACGGAGGAAAGTGACCGTCGGGTAACCGAAGACTTCCTGGAAATGCAATTGCGTATCGGGATTGACTCCCTTTACGAGCTTATAAACAAAGGATTAACAATCAGGCACTTGAGGTTTGAAGATTAAAGCGCTCTTATTGTGGGTATGGTTTTTTATTTAACTTTGACAGATTAAAGCATGATGATGAAAAAAGTACTTGTAATAGATGATGAAGTAAACATCGGAGTTCTTCTGACCCGTTTTCTTGGAAAACATAATTTCGACGTAAGCACTGCTGTATCAGGGGCCAAGGCCCTGGAGATGTTGAAAAGCGACTTCTTCGATCTTATTCTCTGCGATTTCCGCCTGGAAGATACCGATGGCAAGGAAATGCTGGCCCGCATCAGGGAAATACATCCCACCAGCATCGTTATCATTATTACAGGCTATTCGGACATTAAAGTTGCCGTAGAAATGATCAAACTGGGAGCCTACGACTATATTTCAAAACCGTTGTATCCTGATGAGATCCTGGCCACCATTCATAAGGCGCTGGAACAACCGCGGGCGGAAGCGCATGTGAACACCACTACTCTGGCAACCGCTCCTGCCACGGAAAACAAACAATCCAAAGCAGCCGCCAAAGCCCCCCCGAATCCCGAAGGCTATCTCATGGGAGAAAGTGACATATCGCAGGAATTGTACCGGCAGATCGATTTGGTTGCGCCTACCAATTTCAGCATCATTCTTTTCGGGGAAAGCGGAACAGGCAAAGAAGCTGTGGCCAAACGAATTCATCAGATGAGCAAACGGCGCGACAAGCCTTTTGTAGCCGTGGATTGTGGCTCTCTAACTAAAGAACTGGCCGGCAGCGAATTATTCGGCCATGAGAAAGGCTCGTTCACCGGAGCGCTTGGGACCAAGATCGGACATTTTGAAACCGCCAATGGCGGTACGCTGCTGCTGGACGAAGTGGCTAACCTCTCCTATGATATCCAGGTATCATTGCTTCGGGTGGTGCAGGAACGAAAGGTGAAACGAATCGGAAGCACCCGGGAAATAGACCTGGATGTACGGATCGTGGTAGCCTCTAACGAGGACCTCTGGGATGCCGTGGGAAAGGGCCGGTTCCGGGAAGATCTGTTTCACCGGTTCAATGAATTCAGTATTTCCCTGCCTCCCCTTCGGGATCGTGGCGAAGACATCATGCTGTTTGCAAAATATTTTCTGGAACAAACCACCACAGAACTCGGAAAAGAAATTCCGGAATTTGACGATGATGTGATTGAATGTTTTGAGAGCTATTCATGGCCGGGAAATATCCGTGAAATGAAGAACGTGATCCGGCGTGCCGCTCTGCTCACTCAGGAGGGAAAGACCGTAGCCATGAACAGCCTTCCGCTTGAAATGGCTAATCCCTCGCATGAATCGGAAGTAATATCCACTACTGCGCTTCCGGATGACGACAATACGCCTAACCTCAAGAATGTTGCGCTTGAAGCGGAGTACGAAACCATCCTGAAAGTTCTGAAGCAGGTCAATTATAATAAAACCAAGGCTGCTAAGATCCTGAACATTGACCGGAAAACCCTTTACAATAAAATGAAAGCGATGAACCTGACATAGGTTTACATTATGGTACTGACGCGTTTTCTGGATAAGCAGGTGTACAAACTGCCCTGGCAGTTTGTGGCGCTTACGCTTTTTGCCTGCCTGCTGCCGCTGTTGCTGAATTTGCTGGGCGTCGATTTCGGGGTTACGAACCTATACCCGGTTTTCGAACAAGTAGGCGAGCTTGTCTATGAAAGTCAGCAAACCATTGTGCACCGCTCTCTCAGGAGGAACTTCATTCACGTCCTCCTGGAGTTAATCTCCATTACCACCGCGCTGCTCACCGCCATCCTGTGCTTCGTGGAATACAGCATGAAGAAGGACATCACCACCCCCATCATTGGAGTGGCTCTTTTCTGTGCCGGCATGCTGGACGTCTTTCACGTACTGGTTTCCGCCCGGCTGGTTTCTGTGGGCGCCGACTGGTCAGGGAATGTCGATAACTTCAGCTGGCTCATCAGCCGCTGCTACCATGCCCTGATCCTGATGATGGGTACCGGCATTTTCCTGGTAAGCTCCCAGCTGCGCACCAGGCAGGAGACCGAACGGAAGGCTAACACCTATATCCTGTACATTAGTCTTATTTTCGTACTGCTGTCGGCTCTGACCATTAACATCATTTTCCGCATTGACGGCGTATCGGAGCTGTACAATCAAAACCCCAGGATCACCCAGGTACTGAATAATATTCCTCTGTTCCTGTATCTGGTATCGGCCGTCTTTATATTGCCAAGGTTTATCCGGAAATACCCTTCTATTTTTTCTCAAATGCTGCTGCTCAGCCTGGTTCCGGCTATTTTTGCCCAGTTATGCATGGTTTACGGGTCATTCTTCAATTTTGATAATTATTTCAACATTGCACATTACGAAAAATTCGTTACCTATCTGATCCCCTTCCTGGGAATCAGTCTGAATTACCAGCAAATGCACCGGACCGAGCGGCTGGTGATCCGGGATTTAAATGAAGAAGCCGCTGAACGAAAAAAAGCAGAAGCCCTCGTGAATGGGGTACTCAACAGTTCCATCAGCGGGATCATCGCCTACAGGAGCATCCGGAACCCCGACCGGAAGATCACGGATTTCGAGATCATCCTTGCCAACCCCTCTGCCAGTCGGTACATCTCAGGCAACTACGACATGTCTCCACACCGCACTGTAGCCGGAAGCAGGCTTTCGGAAATTTTCCCTCATAATTACAACGACGGCATGTTTACCCGCTACGTCGATGTTGTGGAGAATAATACATCGTTCCGCCTTCAACATAAAAGTCCCGCCATTTCAAAGTGGCTGTACATAACGGGCGTGAAATTCCAGGACGGGCTGGTCATTACATTCGATGATATTACCGAACGGAAACAAGCCGAAGAACGAATCCAGCACAGCGAGAGTCTGTACCGTACGTTCGCCAAGAACATGCCCAGTTCTCTCATTTTTCTGTTCGATAAAGAACTTACCTGTACGCTAGCCGACGGCTCCGCCTTTGACATGCTGCAGCTGAAACGGGAAGATTTCGTGGGTCGCAAATTCCGGGAAGCTTTCGATGCCTATTACATCAAGCTATTGTTACCGCTTTTTGAAAAAACCTTGATGGGGGAAGAATCAACACTGGAAGTAAAAATACGCGGGAAGCTTTTCAAAGTACATAATGTCCCCATTAAAAACACCGACGGCGAGATCTTTGCCGGCATGTGTGTGGCCCAGGATATCACTGATGTAAAGAACTACGAAAGAGAGCTCAAGCAGCATATCGAAGAGCTCAACATTTCGAACAAGGAACTGGAACAATTTGCTTATGTGGCCTCGCACGATTTACAGGAACCGCTCCGAAAAATACGGGCTTTCGGAGACCGTCTGATCTCCAAATACATGAACGCAATCGGCGACGACGGTCGCAATTACATTGAGCGGATGCAAAATGCTTCGGCGCGGATGCAGAAGCTGATCGATGACCTGCTTACTTTTTCAAGAATTTCAAGAACACAGGAGCCATTCGAACCGGTTGACTTCAACAAAGTGGTGCATGAAGTGCTAAATGACCTGGAGATCGCCATCGAAAGCAAGAATGTGAAGGTTCATGTAGGCCCCTTACCGGTCATAGCCGCACGAAACGGGCAAATCCGCCAGTTATTCCAAAACCTGATCAGCAATGCCATTAAGTTCAGCAGGGACAATACACCTCCGGAAATACACATTCATTCCGAGGTAACCGATACCGGAAGCAAGAAGGAGAGCCGTGTTAAGATTACGATCCGGGACAATGGGATTGGTTTTGATGAAAAGTACGCAGATAAAATTTTTATTATCTTCCAGCGTTTACACGGAAAGACCGAGTACGAAGGTACCGGAATTGGTCTGGCAATTTGTAAGCGGATCGTAGAAAATCACAATGGAAGCATAAAGACGCATAGTCGTCCGGGCGAAGGGGCAACGTTTGAGATCATTTTGCCTTTAAAGCATTAAGGGATGGATAAAGAAATACAAAAGGATAAAAGTCAAATTACTATTCTCATCGCTGACGACGATTCAGATGACCGGATGCTGACAAAGGAAGCTTTTGAGGAAAACCATGTCGTCAATCCAATCCACTTTGTAAATGATGGAGAAGAACTGATGGCCTATCTCTTAAAAAAAGGGCAATATGCCAATAAGGAACGGTTTCCACAGCCTGGAATGATTTTGCTGGACCTGAACATGCCCCGCAAGGATGGCAGGGAAGCCCTGGCCGCACTAAAATCACATCCGGTACTGCGTCGCATCCCGGTGATCGTTCTCACCACTTCCAAGGCAGAAGAGGATGTGGTTCGCTCGTATAATCTTGGAGTCAACTGTTTTATCACCAAACCCGTTACGTTCAACTCATTGGTGGAAGTAACCCGCATGCTGGGTAAGTACTGGTTCGAGATCGTTGAGCTTCCCCCGGCATTGGAATAAGTGCACAGGCCCGTGAAACAAGTAATCAAAATATTACTGGTCGATGACGACGAAGACGATTATTTCCTCACCGGTGAATTGTTGCGGGATATTCCACAGCAACATTACGAAATCGTTTGGGCATCGTCCTACGATCAGGCAGTGCAAAAGATCCAGGAAAGCAAATACGATGTTTACCTGATTGACTACCGTCTGGGGCACATTACCGGCATTGACCTGATCAATTACATCGTTGCCCTGGGAGATCGCACCCCGTTCATTATTCTTACGGGTAAAGGCGACGTACAAATAGACATGGAAGCCGGGCGATTAGGTGCGGCGGATTATCTCGTAAAAGGAGAAATCGATAGTTCAAAACTGGAACGCTCCATCCGGTACGCCGTTCAGCGCGCAGAGGCCTCGGAAGCGATAAGAAGCAATGAGCTGAAATTCCGCAGCCTGTTCGAGCAGTCCCGTGATTCGATCTTTATTATTCGTAAAACTGGTGATATTATCGACATCAATCAGTCACTGGTCCAGCTATTTGGTTACCAGGTGGAAGAACTCGCCCAAATGGATCTGGGCGCCCTGTTTTACCGCCAGTCAATCTGGGAAAAGTTTATGGAAACGATCGCCCGTCATGGGTCAGTCAGTGACAACGAAGTGGAAATGAAAAAGAAGGACGGGCAGATCATCTACTGCCTGCTGACTGCTTCCAGTCAGTACGATAACGAGGGAAACGCCACCCATTACCAGGGCATCCTCCACGATATCACAGACCGGAAACAGGCCGAATTACTTTCCCGAAGAAATGAAAAACTGGATCTTACCGGACGGGTGGCCCGGATGATTGCACACGAGGTCCGGAATCCACTGACCAATGTCAACCTTGCTTTAAACCAACTGCGGAATGACACGGACGCCGATCCGGAAAGCCTGGAATTTTATTATGATGTGATCGGCCGGAACTGCGAACGCATCAGTATCCTGATCAGCCAGCTGATGAACAGCACATTACCTGAATTCCTCCAGCTGAAGGAACATTCGGTAAGCAGTATCCTGGATGAAAGCCTTCGGCTTGCCGAAGACCGCATTACCCTGAATGAGATAAGGGTTATCCGCGAATACACGGATAAGCCCTGCCGGGTATTGCTGGATGCAGAAAAAATGAAGATAGCTTTGCTAAACATCATTATCAACGCGATCGAAGCCATGACGCCAGGACAGGGCGCGCTAAAACTTGAAACCAGCCAAACCGCGGACCGGGCATACATTATTGTCACCGATAATGGCAAAGGAATCGGGAAAACTGAACTAAAAAAGTTGTTTGAACCATTTTATAGTGGGAAACCCGAAGGAAGCGGACTTGGGCTCACCAGCGCTCAGAACATCATACACAACCATCAGGGTACAATTGATGTAAGCAGTGAACCCGGGAAGGGAACCGCTTTCATCATTGGCTTCGCACTTGCCGGGGACCAGAACTAGTCCATCTTTGGCATAGTATTGGCTCTAAAACTGAACAAAATCATCAAAAAAAGTAAAATTATGAACGATAACTCAAAAGCAATCCTGGCATTATTCGCAGGTTTGGCAGCAGGCGCAGCCCTGGGAATACTGCTCGCACCGGAAAAGGGATCTGATACCCGGACAAAGATCAATGACTCGCTGAATGAACTGGGGAACGAGTTGCGGGAAAAAGTTAATTCCAGCCTACAAAATGTACGTGGCAAAGCCGATGAACTAGCTGAGAAAGCTGGCGAACTGGCAGGAAAAGCCCGGAACAAAGCCAATGAAGCTGCCAGTAAGGCAGGAAGGGCTGCCCATTCAGCCAGCGAGATCGTTTAATACGCATCTGATGAGCATGCAAGAAGAAAAAGAAGCCCAAAGCACTATTTTTGAAGAGATAAAGGAGTATCTTTCCGTACGATCCAGGATCTTTTCGCTACAAGTTGCAGAAACCACCGCGAACCTGATCTCCAATCTGATCTCCAACGCAGCAGCGCTTCTCTTTTTTGTAATCTTCTTTGTATTTGCAAGTGTGGGTCTGGCCCTTCTGGTAGCCCAGTGGGTAGGCAATACGGCTGGCGGTTTCTTTATCGTCGCCGGCTTCTACCTGCTCATCGGAATAGTGATCTGGATGATCAAAGGGGATTATATCGAACGCCCGCTGACCAACATCTTTATCAGGAACTTTTTTAAGGGAAAAGAAGACGATGAAGAGAATAACTAACGTTGACGAACTGCGGGCAGAACTTCTCCGGCTGAAACAACAGAAAAAGGAACAAGAGGTCGTCCTCAAGCAACATGTTGACGATCTCAGCAACAAGTTCAAACCGGTCCTTGGAGTGCTTGATTTTTTCGGTGTCGTGGATACCGATGGCAAAGACGATAGTCGCTCAGCTGTTTCGCTGGGAAAGATCGCTCTAAAAAAAGGCCTGGAATATGGCCTTCCTTTCCTCATGAACCGTCTGTTTTTCCGAAGCAGAGTCAAAGCCGGCATCAGTTCACTGCTAGGTATTGCCCTGGGCGAAAGCGCTAAAAGCTACCTGGCAAACGATCCGTCAAAGCTCGTGGATCCGATTGTTGGTTTTGTCCGGAACCTCCTGGATAACACCAAAGAAAAGCGTACTGCAAAAAAGCAGCGTCGTTCTTTTGAAAACCGGTACGACAACCTTGAGCGGGAAATTTATTCTTAATTCTTTCCGCCTTCGGCGATGTTTCTGGTTTCATTGCTGTTGCGTCAGCAACTAAAGATTTCGATTAAAATTCCGATTATTGCAGGTGCAAGCGATGTGTGAACACGTCACTTCAAGACGAAGCAATGGGTAAGAGAAAACTGCAGCGTTTTGCCGAGTCGGAAACGTTCGGCAACGTATTTCAAAGGGATTGCGAACTTAAGGGGCGGTGGAATAGCAATTATTTCCCGAATGATAATCCGCTTGTTCTGGAACTGGGCTGTGGCCGCGGTGAATATACTGTAAACCTGGGCCGGAAAATGCCGGAAAAGAACTTCATCGGCGTCGATATCAAGGGAGCGCGACTGTGGCGTGGTGCGAAGACCGCGTTTGAGGAACAGATGGAAAATCTCGCTTTTCTGCGGATCCAGATCGAGACTCTGGAAGACTATTTTGCTGCCGGAGAAGTAAGCGAGATTTGGATCACCTTTCCTGATCCCCAGCTTCAACTCAGCCGCGCCCGGAAACGCCTGACCTC
>DATCYD010000048.1:0-10000 GCA_036570465.1 Anseongella sp. | reverse complement strand
AATATAAGCGGTATTTTCCCAGCGCTCCGCCTACCCTGGAAGAGGCCATCGGTTCTGACGGATCATTGGATTTGAATGTGTTTATCAGCCGGATGATGACTCCCTGGGACAGGGAATTCAGTGAGCGCTTACTGGCATATGAGCAAAAGAAGTACATTGACAAGGTCTTTACAGAAACGCAGGTAAGGCAGGTCGTGGATATACGGGAAGATGAAGTGGAGGAATTCCTGCAAACCTGCCGGCCTTCTTATGCTTTTCTGGTAAGGGCGACAGAATACGAACTGGTTAAATACATCCGCGATGCGTACCATCTGTACCGTCGCGCCAAATACGGGGAAACGCTCGATGGAAGAGAGACACCTGAAAGAAGATCATCCTCCGGGAAATAAGGGTAAACGAACACGTAGAAAATCGTTTATCATCGCTTCGGCATGCCTGGCAATCCTGCTGTTATTTCTGGTGGGTCGTTTGTTCCTGCTTCCGGATAAATACCTGCGGCAGATATACCTGGTTCCGGAAGACGCCATTTTCATCCTGGAAACAGGTGATCCGGTGGGCAGCTGGAAGACATTCAGCACCAGCGACATGTGGCAATTCATGAAAACATTTCCTCCCTTTGCTGAGATTGCCGCAAGTGCCTCATCGCTGGATACCGTACTTCGGGAGAACCGCCGGCTGTTCAACCTGGCAGGCTCACGAAACCTGATGATTTCTGCACATATTACCCGGCCGGGTGATTATGATTTCCTTTTTATAGCTGATTTGGAGAATTTTTCCAAGGTGGGATCCCTGAAAAATCAGTTGGATAAATTATACGGCACACTCGACTATCAGGTAACCACGCGTCGTTACCAGGATACGGAGATCAAGGAATTATTTGATCCCGAAGAACGGGAAACATTATACCTGGCTTTTGTTCGCAATCACCTGGTGTGTTCTTACACGGGACTATTGGTAGAAGCGGCCATTCGCGAGGCGGAAGCTCCACGGCTGGGAAGAGATTTGAACTTTATCGATATAACTCAACAAATCCCCCGCGGCGGCCTTGGCAAGATCTACCTCAATTACAGGCATATGGACGATTACCTGGCGCTGTACACGAACGGACGGAACCCGGCGCTGAATTCGGTTTTCAACAGTTTGTATTACAGCGGGCTGCGGATTGGATTCGATGATGAAGATCTGGTAATTGAAGGGGCTTCAAACTATGTTGATTCACTGGACTCCTATCTGGTGGCCATGCTCCGTTCGGGTACACATAAAATGGAAGCGCCGGAAGTGCTTTCCCAGCGGACAGCCTTTTATCTTGGGCTTGGATTTGATGATATCGATGAATTCTATGGGAATCTGGAGCAGACTCTTCAGCAGGACGAAGCTACCTGGCAGTCATTTCAGGAAGGGGTGGCGTTGATCGAGCGGCGGCTTAAAATAAATGTGAAGGAGGACCTGCTTAGCTGGATGGAAGGAGAAATAGCCTTTGCCCAGAACGAACCAGGCAAACTGGGCCGGCAGCAAGAGTTCATTGTGGCCATCAAGGCGAATGATATCGATGATGCCAGAAAGCATCTGGACTTTGTGAAGGATCAGGTTCGACGGAACACCCCCCTGAAATTTGATTCGATTAATTATCAGGGATACGAAATAATTACCTGGAATTGTCAGGCTTTTTCCGGCTTTTTTTTGGCAAGATGTTCGAGCGGCTTGAGAGACCTTTTTATACCATTGTGGATGATTATGTGATCTTCAGCAACAATACAGAAACGCTTCTGAATCTGGTGGAAGATCACCGGCAGGAACAGACGCTCTCCCACAACGACGATTTCAAAAATTTCCGGAAGAATTTTAGTAACAAGGCCACCGTTTTTGCCTGGTTTAACAGTGTCCGCGCATTTCCCTTGCTGAAAGCCTTTGCTTCGGCGGAAAGCTGGCAAAGTTTGCAGGAGCATCGCCGGTATGTGGAAGGGGTTCGTCACCTGGGATTGCAGCTGGCAGCAGGAGACCAGCATCTTTTTAAAACGAATCTCCGGCTCGATTTCGAAGGCGAACTTCCCCCGGCTCCGGAGCCTGTTTACGAGGTCGCCGCCGATACACTGGATGATCTGGAACGTTTTTACGTGGAAAAACTTCAGAAAAACGTGTACAGGGAATTCTACGCGGATGGCAACTTGAAAAGCGAAGCGGAAACGGAAGACGGAAAAAAGGACGGCCGGTATAAGGAATATTACCCCGGTGGAGAGTTAAAAATATTCGGCAGATATAAAGACAACCGGCGCACCGGCCGCTGGCGATATTATGATGACGCCGGGAAGCTGATGCGCCGGGAGCGCTATTCCGAAGGTGTTCGGATGGAATAACGAGATTATTCTACCTCAAAGGTAATTTTCAGGACCACCCGGTAGGCAGTGATCTGGCCGTTTTCCACGGTGACACTATGGTCTTTTACGTACGCTGAACGGACATTTTTCAGGGTTTTGGAAGCTCTGGAAACACCGATCTTAACAGCGTCATCCCAGCTCGTTGCGGAATCGGACAATAATTCGACTACTTTAAGTACAGCCATGGTTATGGGGTTTTAAAAGGGTTAAAAACCTTAAGGTGGCAAATATTGTTCCAGCAATTTTGAATGTAACTATTTTGTTACTATCAAATGGGTATAAGGAGGGCTTAGTATGTTTGAGCGATCAATTACAATCATATGACCACGAAGTTTTTATCACTAGCTTCCCTGGCCGGCGTATTTTTTATGAACGCTTGTTCGCCGGGGGAGGAACAAACCGGGACAGGTTACCCCCAGGCTTTCGATGTTTCAAATATGGACACCAGCATGGCTCCCTGTCAGGATTTCGACAATTTCGCTAATGGCACCTGGAAGAAGAATAATCCCATCCCGGCCTCGGAAAGCCGTTGGGGTTCTTTTAACATCCTGCTTGAAGAGAATGAAGCCAAATTGCAGCAAATCGTGGATGATCTGCTGGAAGGCGGAGATCATGCCACTGGCAGCAATGAACAGTTGATTGCCGCTTTTTACCGTTCTTATACCGACACCATGCAGGTGGTAAACATGGGTGTGGCGCCCCTCCAGCCCTATCTGGACCAAATTAAGGCAGTAGAGGACCTGGAAGATTACACCAGGCTGATCGGCTCCATGCAACCGGAAGGACTGAGCAGTTTCCTGGGGATGTATGTCGGTGCGGATGACCGGAACAGCAGCATGAATGCGCTCTATGTTACCCAGAGCGGGTTAAGCCTCCGTGAGAAAGATTATTACGAGAACCCGTCTCCACGCATTGCTGATATCCGAAAGGAGTTTGTAGCACACGTGACCCGGATGTTCCAGCTAACAGGAGATGAGCCAGATGCGGCGGCTGAAAAGGCTGAAAAGATCCTGGGGTTTGAGACGCGTATTGCAAAGATCCAGATGAGCCGGGTTGAAATGCGAGACCCGGTAAAGACCTATAATAAGCGTAGCTATGGGCAGCTGAAAGCATTGCTTCCGGCTTTTAACTGGGATATCTATACAGGGGAAAGCGGGCTGGAATCCGACACGGTGGTGGTCCGGCAGGTGGACTACCTGAAAGGACTTAACGAGGTGCTACAGCATACGCCGGTGGAAGACCTGAAACTTCACGCGACGTATCATTTGCTGGCAGACATGGCCCCGTATTTACCTACGGCCTTTCAGGAAGAGAGCTTCCACTTCTATTCGACAGTCCTTTCCGGGGTCAAGGAACGCAAGGATCTTGAGAAAAGGGCTCTGCGTACCACCAACCGCATGCTGGGCTTTCCGCTGGGCGAATTGTTTGTAGCCAGGCATTTTCCGGAATCATCCCGGGAGAAGATGGTTGAAATGATCGAAAATTTACGCGCTACCTTTCACGACCGCATTCTCAAACTGGAATGGATGAGTGAAGAAACAAAGGAAAAGGCGCTGGCCAAACTGGAAGCGTTCACCTATAAGATCGGATATCCGGAAAAATGGAAAGATTATTCCAGCCTGGATATCCGGCCAGACTCCCTGTTCGCCAATGTGATGAAAATCTCAGCCTTCCAATATCAGGAAATGCTGGCCAAGTTGGGGAAACCTGTGGATAAAAGCGAATGGTTCATGACTCCGCAGACTGTAAACGCCTATTACAATCCTTCAAATAATGAGATTGTGTTCCCCGCCGGGATTCTGCAGCCGCCATTCTTCAACCCCCAGGCAGATGACGCGATCAATTATGGCGGTATCATGTCGGTTATCGGACACGAATTCAGCCACGGCTTTGACGATCAGGGTTCCCAGTTTGATGGGGAAGGCAACCTGAACAATTGGTGGACGGAAGAGGACCGCGCCAATTTCGACAAACTGACGACGAAGCTGTCTGACCAGTATTCCGGGATCGAAGTGCTTGACAGCGTCCATATCAATGGCGAACTTACCCTGGGAGAGAATATCGCTGATCTGGCAGGCATGACGATGGCTTACCATGCTCTGGCACGTTCCATGGAAGGGAAACCCGAACCTGAGCTGATCGATGGCTTTAACTGGAAACAACGGTTTTTCCTTGGATGGGCCCAGGTATGGCGTGGCAATATTACCGATGAGCGACTATTACAACAGGTGAAAACGGACCCGCATTCTCCGGCTCGTTTCCGGATCAACGCTACGGTGAGCAACCTGGATGAGTTCTATGACGCCTGGGGTTGCAGTGAGGGAGATAACTTCCTGCCCACAGCAGATCGGGTGCACATCTGGTAACCCTGCCACAAAATTTATATATTGCATGCAAAACTTCAATAATGCGTGCACTCATACTTTTATTATTAGCAGCTTCCAGCGCAGCAATCACCGCCCGAGCTGAAATTCGTCTTCCAAAACTGGTGGGCGATCACATGGTATTACAGCGCGATCTTCCGATCCATGTCTGGGGCTGGGCGGATCCGGGCGAAGCCATTACGATCTCGTTCAACGGCGAAAGCTACCAGGTGACGGCTGATGAGTCGGGAGATTGGGAAGCTATTCTCAGGAAAATGAAAGCCGGTGGGCCCTACGAAATGGTACTCGAGGGGACGAACCGGATTGCTCTTCAGGATATCCTTATCGGGGATATCTGGGTGTGTTCGGGGCAGTCCAACATGCAATGGACCGTAAAGAATTCCAATGATTCCGACGAAGAAATAAAGAACGCCAGCTACCCGGAAATACGACTTTTTTACGTGAAGAGAACTACTTCTGCGGTGCCGGTGGACGATGTTTCCGGTCAATGGGAAGTATGCAGCCCCGAAACGGTCCCTGGCTTTTCTGCAGTAGGATATTTCTTTGGCAGGGAGATACATAAATCGGAAGGAGTGCCCATTGGCCTGATCAATACCAGCTGGGGCGGAACTGTAGTAGAGACCTGGATCAGTCCGGAAGGGCTCCGGGGCGAAGAAACATTCGGCCCGAGGGCGGCATCCGTCAAGGACCTGGACAAGGAAGCGGTTACAAAGCCCAATTCGCATCCCACCCTGCTTTATAATGCCATGATCCATCCGCTGCTCAATTTTCCCATTAAAGGAGCGATCTGGTATCAGGGCGAGTCCAATGCCACACGGGCCTATCAGTACCGCGATCTGTTTCCAAGGATGATCCGTGACTGGAGAGCTAAATGGCAACAGGGTGATTTTCCGTTTCTTTTCGTGCAGCTTGCAAATTTCAGAAAGCCGTTGGAGGAACCGAAACCGTCAGACTGGGCCGAGTTGCGGGAAGCTCAGGATATGACCCTGCAGTTGAAAAATACCGGAATGGCCAGTGCTATTGATATTGGCGAGGCGGATGATATTCATCCACGTAATAAACAAGAAGTAGGACGGCGGCTGGCCCTGAGCGCCCGCAAGCTGGTGTATGGCGACAACGTGATTGCCTCTGGTCCCCGCTATAAATCAATGAAGATCAAAAACGGTGATGTGTTTATCACCTTCTCAGATACCGGCAAAGGACTAAAATCCAAAGATGGCGCTCC
Organism: Anseongella sp.; assembly: GCA_036570465.1. GTDB lineage: Bacteria > Bacteroidota > Bacteroidia > Sphingobacteriales > Sphingobacteriaceae > Anseongella. The sequence continues at coordinate 4,016 of DATCYD010000048.1, read as the reverse complement.
CGGATTGGAAGAATTCCAGCTGGCAGGAGAGGATAAGCAATTTCATTGGGCCGAAGCGGAGATCATCGGTAAAAATAAAGTAAAGGTACATGCAGCCGGGGTGGACAAACCGGTGGCGGTGCGTTTTGCCTGGCAGAACAATCCTTCCAAACTTAATCTGTATAACTCCGAAGATCTTCCGGCCAACCCATTCAGGACCGATCAATGGCCGGGAATGACTGCCGGGAACAAGTAAACCTGACACCCTAATTTCCAATATATGAATATCAACAGTTTCTCCCGGAATTCCCTTCCGACTTATACATCGCCGGTCCAAATGTTTCCTGCCCGCCTGTTTTCGTGGCTGCTGGCAGGATTGCTGGTGACCGGACTGTCATTTAAGGCGGACGCGCAAGATGCCCCACCGAATGTGGTGATTATTTTTATGGATGATATGGGTTATGGAGACCTCGGATGCTACGGTGGCGGACCCTATGAAACGCCCCATTTGAATAAATTGGCGGCTGAAGGTATGCGCTTTACTCATTTTTACGCCGCTCAAGCGGTGTGCAGCGCGTCCAGGGCCGCTTTGCTTACTGGTTGTTACCCCAATCGTATCGGGATTCATGGCGCCTTGTTTCCGGGAAGCGCGATCGCGCTCAATCCTGAGGAAGAAACGCTGGCGGAGCTGCTGAAGGAAGCCGGGTACCAGACGGGGATGGTCGGAAAATGGCATTTGGGCGACCGTGTTCCTTATTTACCTTTACAAAATGGTTTTGATGAATACCTGGGGCTTCCCTATTCCAATGACATGTGGCCGATTGGGTACGACGGGAAACGGGTTACCGATACGAATAGCTGGAAATCGAGTATTGTCGAGCTTCCGCTTATCGAAGGAAATGAAACCGTGGACCTGATCAAGACACTGGACGACCAGGCCACGCTTACCACCCGTTATACGGAAAGGGCTTGCGACTTTATCAGAAGAAATCAAAAAGAACCCTTCTTCCTGTACATGGCTCATTCCATGCCGCATGTTCCGCTTGGCGTCTCTGACAAGTTTCTGGGCAAAAGTGGCGTGGGGTTGTTTGGCGATCTGATGATGGAGATTGATTGGTCAGTGGGCGAAGTACTGCGTACCCTGGATGAGGCCGGATTGCGGGAGAACACGCTGGTGGTATTTACCAGTGACAATGGTCCATGGCGAAACTATGGGAATCATGCGGGCAATACCGGCGGCCTTCGTGAAGGAAAGGGTACTTCTTTCGAAGGAGGGCAACGAGTCCCATGCATCATGCGCTGGCCGGCAAAGATTCCTGCAGGCGAAGTTTCTAATAAGCTCGCCTCTACCATTGATCTGCTCCCTACCATTGCCCGTTTGTGTGGGGCGGAACTCCCGGAAAAGAAAATTGACGGGGTGAACATTGCTTCACTCATGATGGGAGAGGAGGATGCTGAACCTCGTTCGGAATTTGTCTATTATTATCAAAAAAATAGCCTGGAAGCGGTACGGAAAGGATCGTGGAAGCTGATTTTTCCACATAAGTACCGAACCTACCTGCAAGATATACCTGGCTATGATGGTTACCCCGGCAAAGTCAGGAAAGTGCCTACCGGACAGGCGTTGTATAATCTCAGCTCCGACCCTGGCGAAACCGTGGATGTACAGGAAGCCTTTCCGGAGGTTGTTAAAGATTTGATGGCTGTGGCAGAACGTTATCGCCAAAGTCTGGGCGATGATCTGACAGGCCGGAAGGGCAATGAACGAAGAGAGCCCGGACGTCCGAAATAATAGTTATTTATATGAAAAATATTATTACTTTGGCACTGTGGGAAAACGAAAAGTACAAACAATCGAACAAGAGAAACCCTTCGACTACAATCGTTTCAAAAAAGTCAGGGAAGAAGAATTAAAGCTTTCTTATGAAGCTTTTACGGAAGAATCTGGAATTACGCGTACAGATGTGCGTCTGATCGAGGAAGGCCGGATGTCCTTTATACCGGTGACATACCTTCGCTTTCTACGAAAAAAGGGTGTTGATCTGAATAAAGTGTTGGGTTAGCCCCCGGTCCCGAAGCCTGCTGCCCGGGAGGCCCTGTTAACGCATGGCCAATTCTTCTTCTTCTTTTCCGGTTTTCAGGGGAACTCCTGCCAGTACGCGGCGGGCTGAGGCAACCATTGCTTCAAAAGCCGGTCGTTGTGCGTCAGCCACTGGTTCTGCAGGAGGAAAATCCTGTTTCAGGGCATCTACCTGGCGGCCATTCTTCCAGAAACGGTAGCAAACATGGGGGCCTGTTGCCAGACCCGTACTGCCGACATAACCAATCACTTCTCCCTGGCTCACGTGCTGATTTCTTTTGACTGCCCTGCGGCTCATGTGCAGATATTGGGTGGTGTACGTGCCATTGTGCCGAATCTTTACATAGTTGCCGTTGTACTTTGAATAAGCGGACTCCACCACCACACCGGTGCCTGTGGCAACGATGGGGGTACCGGTTGGCGCTGCGAAATCTGTGCCCAGATGTGCTTTCCACCGTTTTTGAACCGGGTGGAAACGTCTCAACGTATATCGGGAGGTAATGCGGCTAAACTTCAGCGGTGCTTTCAGGAATGCCCTCCGCAAGCTGTTGCCTTCCTCGTCATAATAGGCGCCTTTTGATGCGCTGTCAGGTTTAAAATAAAATGCGCTGTATTTTTTCCCCTCATGTGAAAAAACAGCAGAAGCAATGCGACCCGCTCCTACCGGTATTCCTTTGACATATGATTGTTCATATTGCACTTTGAACCAATCATCTTTTTTGATAGCGTAGAAATTAACCACCCATGCGTATATTTCCGCGAATTGCATCGAAAGGGTGGGGTCTGCTCCTCCATCCTGGAAAGTTTCGTAAAGGGAACTACTGACTACACCCGAAACGGTTTTCATTTTTGTAGTAACCGGGTGCTTGCCGAAATAAACCCGCATAGAGTCCCTCAAATCATAAACTACATAATCTATTGGATTAGGCTGATATACAAAGTAGGCTGCCCGTGCCAGGCTGTCGCTGTTTCGGGGGGTCAGGATCGCATAGGGATGTCCGGCAGCGATCTTACGCACATCGAAAACCGACTTTGCCTTGTCGGATAGGATAGAAATTTCCGAAAGGTTAATATGGTAACGTTGGAGAATATTGGAGAGGAACTCGTTTCGCTTTATGTTTCCTGCAATTACATTGAAAGAATCCAGGGAAAGACCGAATTCCCGTTCAACCGGAGCCTCTACTACTGTTTTTACAACCTGTTCAGGGGCGGGAGAAGCACTTTCAGACGCCAATGCTGAAAAAAGGATAAAGCCGCCTCCCAAGGTAATGGATATTAGGAAAATCAATAACGGGGCCTTGCTCTTGAGATTCATGCTAGCTTGAGGTTCTGATGTTTAACTAAAAAATTTCTCCAAATTTCACGAATATGGGGATTCTAATCTTATATAACGAATTAATTATGAAAAAATTGGAGACTTAGCGCATTTTTACTCGAAGCACGAGGCTGTCGGCCGTAATGAACAGCGTTTTCTCGTCCGCTGTCAGGGCACAATTGGACGCTACTCCAGGCACCCGGATTTTCCCCAGTAGCTTTTGACTGCTGGAAAATATCCAGATGCCTCCGGGCCCGCTGGCGAAGAGTGTTCCGCGGCTATCGATCTTCAATCCGTCAGGGAGTCCGCGTGCCTGTGCTGTTTCGGCGGTTACATCCAACAATACGCTGCGGTTGGTGACAGCCCCCTTCTCATCCAGGTCAAAGATGAACCAGGCCGCTCTGGAAGGGTCGGAATTGGCCACAATCAGCTTGTTTCCCTCCGGAGTCAGGGCAATACCATTCGGCCGGCTGATCGTGCTGTCCAGCAAGGTTACCTGCCCGTTGGTATCTGCCTTATATATTCCGTGAAACGGGATCTCCCGCAGCGGATCGCCGGGGCCCTTTTCCAGTCCATACGGGGGGTCTGTAAAGTAAAGATCACCGTCACCTGCCAGCACAGCATCATTCGGGCTATTGAATT
>DATCYD010000047.1:0-20442 GCA_036570465.1 Anseongella sp. | reverse complement strand
CGATCTGTTGATGGATGCGATCGTAAACGCCTCGCGCGGCCTGCCGCTCATCTTCCCGGTGCATCCCCGTACGGGTAAAATGCTGAAGAATATCGGTGTTTCTGCTCCCAATCTGCACATGATTGACCCGCTGGGCTACCTCGAATTTAATTACCTGGTACAACATACTAAGGCTGTAGTCACTGACTCAGGGGGTATTACAGAAGAAACTACGGTGATGGGAGTGCCTTGCATGACCCTGCGCGATAGCACTGAACGTCCCGAAACGTGCACTGTGGGTACCAACGAACTGCTGGGTATTGATCCTGCGGCCGTTGCTCCTGCTTTTGAGAAACTCTTCAAAGGCGAATGGAAAAAGGGCGGTATCCCCGAACGTTGGGACGGAAAAGCGGCCCTGCGGATCGTGGATCAGTTTTTACAATTCGGGGATCGGATTCTCAAATTGTAAATTTAAGGATGAAGGGATCCCGATTTACCTGTTCGAAGGAAAATCGTTCGTTACATCTACTTCTGGACGCTGATCACGGTTAGCCAGTTTCCAGGCGGTCTGGAAAACCAGTCGGGCCCTGTGGCTGAGGACGTCGAAATTGATTTTTTCGATGTCGTCGGTGTGTTTGTGGTAGTCTTCGTGGACGCCGTTGAAATAAAAGATGATGGGGATGCCGTGTTTGGCGAAGTTATAATGGTCTGAACGGTAGTAAAACCGGTTTGGATCGTTGGGGTCGTTATAGGTGTAATCCAGTTCCAGTTTTGTATAGGTGGCGTTGGCTTGTTCGTTGATGGCGTGCAACTGGGTGCTTAGTTTATCGGAGCCGATGATATATATGTATTCCGGGTTGTCTGCGTGGGCAGAATCTACCCGCCCGATCATGTCGATATTTAGGTTGGTAATGGTGTTTTCCAGCGGAAATACCGGATTATCGGAATAATAACGGGATCCCAGCAAACCTTTTTCTTCTCCGGTGACGGTCATGAACAGAATGCTGCGCCGCGGGCCTTTTCCGGCTTTGGCGGCCAGGGCAAAGGCTTGGGCCATTTCCAGCACAGCGGTGGTGCCTGAGCCGTCATCGTCGGCGCCGTTGTAAACTTTTCCGTCTTTAATCCCTTCGTGGTCGTAATGGGCCGTTAAAACAATCAGTTCCTTTTTTAGCTGCGGGTCGCTGCCTTCAAGGTATCCCAGTACATTGGCGGCATCTACAGGCTCTTTACTACGGTCAATCCGGAAATGAAGTGACACGTTGTATTCCTTGCTAACAGGCTTTCCTGAGGATGCGATCTGCCGCTGTATGCCTCGCAGGGATAAGGATGCGGGAGCGAGGAGGCTGTCTGCGGTGGCCGGGCTGATATAGAGCAGGGCTGGTTTTGCTTCTTGATTTTCCAGGTCGCTGCGGAGTTTCATGGAGCTGCCGCTAAAATAATTCCGGTAGTTTTTTGCGTAAGTTTCTATGCTCTTGGTGACCATCAGGATGGCTGTCGCGCCTTTTTCTTTCAGCAGGTCCAGTTTTTTCTGCTGGTCCTGGCTCCAGGATGAAAATTCCCGGGTGCCGCTGACATAAGAGATGCTGTCGGGCCCGAAGGGTTCTCCGGGAAGGATCATGACAACTTTCCCTTGTACGTCAAGGTCTGCATAATCATTATAGCGGTCGTCCCCGATGCCATAGCCGGCGAATACAAGGCTGGTGGCGTCCAGTTCCAGTTTTTGCAGGTCGGGGAAGAACAGGAAATCTTCCATGAAGGTGAGTACGCGTCTGTTCGCCAGGAATACTTTGTTGTTGATGTGCTGTTTTACCAGATCCACCTGTTGGTAGTAACTGCCATCCACCGGACCCTTGAGCCCCAGTTTCCGAAAGTGGCCGGCAATGTATTCAGCAGCCATGTGTCCCCCCTTTTCGCCGGTGTTGCGGCCTTCGTACTCATCGGATGCCAGCACGGAAAGGTGTTTCCGGGCGTCTTCGGGTGTGATAGTTTTACCGAATTTTAGTGCCTGGCGATCCCGTTTGCCCGGAGCAGCGGTTTCTTGTGCGCTCAACGATGCAACTCCCCCCAGAAGGGCCAGGGTAAGGGTCAGTATCTTCTTCATAAAAACTATTGACAGTCTATCTTGTCCACACGACGGGCGTGTCTTCCGCCTTCAAAGGCGGTGCTCAGGAAGGTTTTCATGATCGTGGTAGCTTCTTCCAGCGTCGTAAACCGGGCTGGAATGCAGCAGATATTGGCGTTGTTGTGCGATCGTCCCAGTTCGGCCAGTTCAGGCAGCCAGCAAATGGCGGCACGGACGCCTTTGTGCTTGTTGGCTGTGATGGCTACACCGTTGGCGCTTCCGCACAACAGAATGCCCAGGTCATAATCTGACGCGGCAACGTGTTTGGCTACAGGGTGTACAAAATCCGGATAATCTACCGGGTCACCGGAATGGGGTCCGAAGTCTTTTACTTCGTGCCCCAGTGCTTCCAGTTCGCCAACCAGCGATTGTTTGTAGTTAAATCCTGCGTGATCGCCACCTATTGCTATCTTCATGATCCAGTCATTTAAACCCGGGACCGTTAATCCTTATTCAGATCTTCCTCGTCGTCGTTGAGCTCCCGGTACTCTTCTTTGATATCATCTTTCATAAAAGCATCTTCTGCTTCTTTGTTTTTCCTGACAACGTATGCTGAAACAAATATACTGATTTCGAACAGGATCAGCAGGGGAGTAGCCACCACTACCTGGGTGAGGATGTCAGGGCTTGGTGTAATAATGGCCGCGACAATGAGAATGATGACGATGGCATAACGCCGGTTGCGGCGCATGATACCAGGGGTAATGATGCCCACCTTCGACAGAAAGTAAATGACAATCGGCAATTCGAATACCAGTCCGGCAGCCAGTGTCAGAGTGGCTACCGTGGAAATGTAATTGCTGAGTGTGTATTGGTTGGTGACAATGTCACTGACAATGTAATTGCTGAGGAAGGAGATGCTCAGTGGAACGAAAATAAAATACCCAAACAACACGCCCATTCCGAAGAGCATGGAGGAAAAGAAAACAAAGCCTGTGCTGTATTTTTTTTCCTTGTCATATAATGCGGGCCTGATAAAGCGCCATACTTCCCAAAGGAAATAGGGGAAGGACAGGATAAACCCAACTACCAGGGAACTGGTAATGTGCAGGGTGAACTGGCCTACCATTTTGGTGTTCATCAGGGTAAAGGTGATTGTCTCAATACATATCCCCTTGATGTGTAGCCAGTTGCCCAGGCTACACATCTGGCGGTAGGTCCAGAAATCGGGGCTTTTTGGGCCAAACAGAATCTTGTCAAAAACGATTTCCCGGTTCAGAAAGGCCAGGATTGTAAATACCAGCATCACCCCCAGTGCGCGGAGGATGTGCCAGCGAAGCACTTCAAGGTGATCGAAAAAGGACATTTCATCCTCCAGCGTCTGGTCACGGCGCCGTATTTTTCTGATCAGCTTTTTTGAAAACGACTCTTCCATTTTTATCGCTTATAAGTGACCAGCAATAGGCCTACAACGATCCCTACCAGGATGCCGATGGCCATTTTCTTGATCAACAGGCCGACGGTGAGGCCAATGGCTATGGCAATCCACGGTTTCAGCCTGGGGTTTACTTTCATTCTGCTCCATTTTCGGACAGGTCGAAATTTTCCAGGAACTTAGTAGTAAAATTGCCTGCCCGGTAATTCGGATCCTGCATCAGACGTTGATGAAACGGGATGGTGGTTTTAACACCTTCTATGACGAATTCACTGAGGGCCCGCTCCATGGTGCTGATTGCTTCGTCCCTGGTCTGGGCCACGGTAATGAGCTTGGCAATCATGGAGTCGTAATGAGGGGGGATCTGGTACCCTGAATATACATGGGTGTCCACACGTACCCCATGCCCTCCCGGGGAGTGAAAATTCGTGATCCTTCCCGGACTGGGTCTGAAATCATTGAACGGATCCTCGGCATTGATCCGGCATTCGATCGAATGCATGCCTGGAAAATAATGCTTACCCGAAATTGGAATACCGGAGGCTACCTTGATCTGTTCTTTGATCAGATCGTAATTGATCACTTCTTCAGTCACCGGATGTTCTACCTGGATGCGGGTGTTCATTTCCATGAAATAGAATTTCTGGTGTTTGTCAACCAGGAATTCAATGGTTCCGGCGCCTTCGTAATTCACCGCCCTTGCTCCTGCGACAGCGGCTTTCCCCATTTTTTTCCGGAGTTCCGAGGTCATAAAGGGGGAGGGTGATTCTTCTACGAGTTTCTGATGACGGCGTTGAATGGAGCAATCCCGTTCCGAAAGATGGCTCACCTTCCCGTATTGGTCGCCGATAATCTGTATTTCGATATGGCGCGGGTCTTCCACGAATTTTTCAAGGTATATGCCATCGTTGCCAAAAGCAGCGCCGGCTTCCTGACGGGCCGAATCCCATGCCTTCTGGAATTCTTCGTCTTTCCAGACGATCCGCATGCCGCGGCCGCCCCCACCTGCGGTGGCTTTCAATATAATGGGGTAGCCGATCTTTTTCGCTACTTTAATCCCTTCTTCTACATCGGAGAGAAGACCATCGGAGCCGGGAATGGTGGGTACTCCGGCTTTTTTCATGGTTTCCTTGGCTGAGGCCTTATCGCCCATGGCGCTGATCATTTCCGGAGAAGCTCCAATGAACTTGATCCCATGATCACGGCAGATGGATGAGAATTTAGCATTTTCCGAAAGGAATCCATAACCGGGATGAATGGCGTCGGCATTGGTGATCTCTACCGCGGAAATGATATTGGGAATATTCAGGTAGGAATCTTTCGCAGCCGGCGGGCCAATGCATACCGCTTCGTCTGCAAACCGGACGTGAAGGCTCTCCCGGTCAGCTGTGGAATAAACAGCTACCGTGTTAATGCCCATTTCCTTGCATGTGCGGATGATCCGCAGGGCAATTTCCCCCCGGTTTGCGATCAGTATCTTCTTAAACATTTATACTAAATAGGTTCAACAAGGAAGAGTGGTTGGTCGTATTCTACGGGACTGGCGTCGTCAGCCAGAATTTTTACGATCCGACCGGATACTTCCGACTCGATCTCGTTAAAGAGCTTCATGGCCTCAATGATGCATACCACCTGTCCTTGCCGTACTTCGTCCCCAACATTCACAAAGGGCGGAGTTTCGGGTGAGGATGAACGGTAAAAGGTGCCAATCATGGGTGAGGGAATCGTCAGCTGATTAGTCGCGGCGGCCGGGGCCGGTTTTTCTGCCGGTGCCTGGGCGGGTATTTCCGCTGCCGGTGCGGCCACCGGGGCCTGTGGGGCAGCTTGATAGGCGGGAGCCGGAGGAGGAAGCGTGGTGTTGATCACCGTTTGCTCTTTTCCGGTTTTGATGGTTATCCTGAAATTCTCCTGCTCAATGGAAACTTCACTAACGCCGGACTTGGCGACGAATTTTATAAGGTCCTGAATTTCTTTGATCTCCATTTGCTTGGTTTTTAGGTCAATAGGCCCATTTAAGATAAACCGATCCCCAGGTGAATCCACCTCCGAAAGCCGACATGATCAGATTGTCGCCTTTCTTCAGCTTGTCTTCCCAATCCCAGAGGCAAAGGGGAATGGTCCCTGCGGTGGTATTACCGTATTTTTCAATATTTACCATTACTTTTTCCGGTCCCACGCCCATGCGTTCGGCCGTGGCATCGATAATTCGTTTATTCGCCTGATGCGGCACCAGCCAGGCGATGTCTTCTGCCGTCAGCTGATTCCGTTCCATAATCTCGGCGGATACTTCCGCCATGTTTACCACGGCGAATTTAAAAACAGCTTTCCCTTCCTGATATACGAAATGTTCCTTATTGGAAACTGTTTCAATGGAAGCAGGATGGGCCGAGCCACCGGCTTTCTGCCTTAAATAATGCCGTCCGGAACCATCACTACGCAGAATAGAGTCAATGATTCCGTTTCCTTCGTCGTTGGCTTCGAGCAATACGGCACCTGCTCCGTCCCCAAATATAATACAGGTGGTCCGGTCTTCATAATTTATAATGGAAGACATCATGTCGGCGCCTACAACGACCACCTTTTTATGCATGCCGGTCTGTATGTACTGAGCGCCGGTGGCCAGGGCATAAATAAAGCCGGAACATGCGGCGTTGAGGTCGTATCCCCAGGCATTTTTGGCTCCTGCTTTATCACAAATAATATTGGCTGTGGCTGGGAAAGGCATATCGGGGGTCACGGTGGCGCAGATCAGCAAGTCGATTTCTTCGGGTGAGATGCCTCTTTTCTCACACAGGCCTTTAACTGCGACAACTCCCATATCGGAAGTAGCCCGACCGCCTTTGAGAATTCTTCGTTCTTTGACGCCCGTCCGCGTGGTGATCCATTCATCACTGGTTTCTACCATGGTTTCCAGCTCCTGATTACTAAGTACGTATTCGGGAACGTAGCCGTGAACGGCAGTGATGGCCGCGTAAGTTTTTGTCATGGGCTCTATAATATTGTATTTAATTAAAGATATCTCTGATCTTGTGGGTAAGTTTTGCGTTTACCAGATCCTGGCAAAGGAGTATCATGTTTTTGATGGCTTCCGGTGAAGAAATCCCATGACCCACCACCACTGAAGCATTAACGCCGAGGATGGGGGAGCCGCCATATTGTTCATAGTTAAAACGATCGAAAAAGGAATCCTGAAAGCCTTTTCTGACCGTTAACTCATAAAAGGATTCAGCCAGCTTCAGAATGACATTGCCGGTGAAACCGTCGCAGACGATCACATCGGCCATATCGTTGAAGAGGTCACGGCCTTCGATATTCCCAATGAAGTTGAAATTGGATTCTTCACGCATGAGCGCATAGGCGGCCTGGGTGAGCAGGTTCCCTTTTTCCGGTTCTTCGCCGATATTGATCAGTCCTACCCGGGGAGCCTCTATATGGTAGATGTTTTCCATTAAGAGCTTGCCCAGAATACCGAACTGAAGCAGGTTGTCTGGCCGGCAATCGGCATTGGCGCCTACGTCCAGAATGACTCCGATGCCGCCCTTAAGCTTGGGGACAAGGGTAGGCATGGCAGGACGGATTACGCCGGGTATGGTTTTGATGGAAAACATAGCGCCTACCAGCATGGCGCCGGTATTTCCGGCACTGGCAAACGCATCAATATGTCCTTCTTTCAGTAACTGGAACCCCAGGGGAATGCTGGCGGTGGCTTTCTGGGCAATGGCTTTGGTCGGGTGATCTGCCATGCTGATAAATTCATTCGTATGAACGAATTCAAATGCTTCCTCTCCGGCACCTTCTTCGTCCAGAATGGGGCGGATTTGGTCGGTATTACCGATGAGGACGATTTGATTGCCTACCGGTAATTCTTTTTGGGCTAAAATTGCTCCTTTCACCGCAGCTTCAGGAGCAAAGTCACCGCCCATTGCATCTAAACCAATTCGCATCTGGATGCTGAATGTTTAAGCTTTTGTATTTTCGATGATCAGCTTGCCCCGATAGTAAAGATTGCCATCTACCGTGTATGCCCGGTGTGGCAGGTGAACTGCGCCGGTTTCTTTGCAAACGGCTAGCGGAGAAGCAACGGCTTTGTAATGCGTTCTTCTCTTATCCCTTCTCGACTTCGAAATTTTGGATTTCGGATGTGCCATAGCTTATATTAAATTATATCAATTATTTCTTATTTTCTTTAGTGCTTCCCAACGGGGATCTCCCCCGGAAGCATCATCTTCGCTATCTTCTTTCGCCTTTAGCTTTTCCAGTGCGGCCAGGGTTTCCGGGTTGCAGGCGGGTGTTCCGTCTGCTTTGTCCGGATGAAGGCTTACCATGGGCAACGCCAGGTGTGCGAACTCGTAGATAAAGGGAGACACGTCTATTTCATGTTCTTTAGCCCCGATATATACGATGTCTTCCTGCTCGTCGTTTTCCACCTCTTCGCTCATCTTCACCAACTGCTGCTGCCGGGTTTCCAGCGGATAATCGAAGGTGTCCAGGCAGCGGTCGCAAACCAACTCTACCGTTCCGCTGATTGCGATATCCAGCACCAGCATGCGTTCCCGTTTGTCCAGTTCCATGTGAACTTCGAGGTTGCCTTTTTTGATAATCGAGTAGTCGAACTGGTCAAAAAACTCATCTCCTACCTTGAAATCAAATTCATGCCCCCCGTTTTTTAGCCCTGCGAACTGTATAACGAAGTCTTTTAACGGATTCAATGTACATTCCAGTTAAGCCCGCAAATTTAGCACTTTATATCCAGATGGAAAATTAAATTTTATTCGTTGGCTTTTCTGGATACCGAAAGTGGGTTTACTGATAGTTCTGCGTGTTCCTGCCTCCGTTTTGCAATATCAAGGGCGCTGAACAAAGCTTTGCGGAACGAGGCCTCGCTGGCCGTGCCTTTTCCGGCGATGTCAAACGCTGTTCCGTGGTCGGGGGATGTGCGTACCGCAGGAAGTCCGGCCGTGAAATTGACGCCTTCTCCTCCGGCGATGTGCTTGAAAGGGATCAGCCCCTGATCATGATACATGGCCAGCACCGCATCGAAATCACGATACATGCTCTTTCCGAAAAAACCGTCTGCCGGATATGGGCCATAAGCCAGGATATTTTCAGAGAAAGCCTGGTTGACAGCCGGTTTGATGATGGCGCTGTCTTCGGAACCAAGAAGTCCGTTGTCACCTGCATGCGGATTCAGTCCCAGAACGGCGATGCGGGGCTTTGGAATCCAAAAATCTTCTTTCAGGCTTCGGTTCATCACCCGCAGCTTGGACAGGATCACTTCTTTGCTCAGGGCGTTGGGGACATCCTTTAAGGGGATGTGGCCCGTGACAACCCCCACCTTCAGGTGCTCGCAGATCATAAACATGAGTACATCGTCGCTGCCAAAGGCTTGCTGGAGGTATTCGGTATGTCCCGGAAAGCGGAAGTCTTCGCTCTGAACGTTGGTTTTATTGAATGGAGCCGTCACCAGCACATCAATTTTACCTCCTTTCAGATCTTCTACTGCCGCCTGCAGTGACTTTAAAGCATATTTGCCGCCGTTTTCCGTTTGTTCCCCCAGATCCACTTTCACCTCTTCGTCCCAGCAGTTGAGCAGGTTCGCCCGTTTGGCATTGGCTGATGCTGCATCATTGATGATCTGAAAGCTGAAATCCTGGATACCCAGGGCCTTGCGGTGGAAAGAGGCAATTTTTACAGAGCCATATACCACTGGTGTACACATTTCATTGATGCGGTTGTCAAGCAAGGTTTTCATGATTACCTCCAACCCGATACCGTTTATATCTCCAAAGGTTATACCTGCTTTGAGTTTCGTATTGGTCATGATGCAAATGTAACAATACAGCCGGTATTTTTGGAAGGGTGCGTACCTGCCGTGCTGCGCTGTGCCTGACGTTTTTTATACCTGAAGCTGTCGGGTAAGTGTTATAAAATCCGTTACGCTTAGCCGTTCGGCGCGAAGTTGCAGCACTGCATCGTCCACCTTTCCCGCCGGTTTAAACCTTGACAGGGCATTTCGCAGCGTTTTTCGCCGTTGATTGAAGGCTGCTTTTACCACCTCGAAGAATAATTTCTCGTCACAGTCCAGCTGGAAATTTTCTTTTCGACGCAGGCGGATCACCCCCGAACGAACCTTTGGTGGCGGATGAAAGACGCCCGGATTGACGGTGAACAGGTATTCGATTTCGTAAAAAGCTTGCAGGAGGACGCTTAATATGCCGTAAATTTTATTTCCCGGTGGGGCGGCAACACGTTCGGCTACTTCTTTTTGAAACATTCCTACCAGTTCAGGGACCTGCCGGCGATGTTCCAGCGCTTTGAAAAGAATTTGCGAAGATATGTTGTAGGGGAAATTTCCGATGATGCCTACCTCGCCGGAGAAGCGCCCGGCCAGGTTGAAACGAAGAAAATCTGCATGAATGATTCTTTCTTCCAGGGCCGGAAAATGATGGTGCAGCCAGCGGGTGGATTCCTCATCGATATCAATGACGGTGGTGAGGAATCGTTCGTCTTTCAGGAGCAGTTCAGTCAGAATGCCCATTCCGGGGCCGATTTCCAGCACATGCTTGTACTGCCCTTCCGGCTGTAAACCTGCGACAATCTTCCGGGCGATATTTCCATCGGTCAGAAAATGCTGTCCCAAATACTTTTTTGGGCTTACCGGCCCTGTTATTTGCCTTTCTGCTGACATTTTTGCAAATATAGGTTATTGAACGGCTTTTATTATTTTAGCCCGGATGAAAACCCGTCACAGATGAAACGCCTTCTTATTATTGATAATCTGCATCCGGCATTCATGGAATCGTTGGAATCGGCAGGCCACCTATGTGATTATCGTCCGGATATCACCTATGAGGAATGCCTCCGGGTGATCGGAGACTACCAGGGGTTATTGGTGCGCAGCAAATTTTATGTCGGCGCAGAGTTGCTGGATGCCGCTACACAATTGGAATTTATTGGCCGTGCAGGAGCGGGGATGGATGGGATTGATGTCGCTTATGCCACGGGAAAAAACATACAGCTTCTGAATGCTCCGGAAGGAAACAGGGATGCGGTGGGGGAACATGCCCTGGGCATGCTGCTGAGCTTGCTGAATAATCTGCGTGCAGGAGATATGCAGGTGCGTGGCGGAACATGGGACCGGGAAGGGAACCGGGGTCTGGAACTGAATGGCAGAACAATAGGCATTGTGGGATACGGGTACATGGGGCAATCCTTTGCCAGAAAACTTTCAGGCCTGGATGTGCGCGTGCTTGCCTACGATAAATATAAGCGTGGGTTTTCAGATGATCACGCCGGGGAGGCGAGCATGGAACGCCTGTTTGCCGAAGCGGAAGTGCTGAGCCTTCATATTCCCCTGACAACAGAAACCAGGGGCATGGTGAATGCGGATTACTGGGCTTCGTTTCAAAAGGAAATTTTCTTTATCAATACCGCCCGCGGTGAAATCGTTCATACTCCTGACCTGTTGAGCGCTATTTCTGGAGGAAAAGTACGGGGCGCCGCCCTGGATGTTTTGGAAACTGAAAAGTTCCCGGCCCTGGGAGGGCAAACCTGGTTTCAGGAGCTGGCCGCTTGTAACCGGGTGCTGCTGAGTCCGCATGTCGCCGGTTGGAGTTTTGAGTCTTACCGCCGCATTTCTGAGGTCCTTGCTGCCAAAATTCTGGCGCTGGATACATTTGCTTTTTAAGAAAATTATGTTTTAACTTTGTAAGAGTTATTTAGAGCAAGACCTCGTCATTTGCACGGGGTCTTGTCTATTAAAAGAAGTTGAAAATGGCTGAGATAACGTATTTTACAGAAGAAGGAATTAAAAAGCTCAGGGATGAGCTGGCGCAGTTGAAAGGAGAAGGGCGCGCCTCGATTGCCAAACAGATCGCAGAAGCCCGTGATAAGGGAGATCTTTCCGAAAATGCAGAATATGATGCGGCCAAAGATGCCCAGGGCTTGCATGAGCTCCGGATTGCGAAACTGGAAGAAACACTCGCCAATGCCCGTGTAGTGGACGAATCTAAAATGGATGCTTCCAAAGTTTTGGTACTTTCCAATGTAAAGATCAAGAATATTCAAAACGGCAAGGTGATGTCATATCAGCTGGTTTCGGAGAACGAAGCGGACCTGAAAGCCGGAAAAATATCGGTTAAATCACCCATTGGACAGGGATTGCTCGGAAAAGTCGTTGGAGACATCGCCGAAATAGAAGTTCCAACCGGATTGATGCGATTTGAAGTGATGGAAATCAGCCGACAATAAACCGAATATAATAAATCCGAGGCAATGGCAAGTGTCTTTTCGAAAATCGTTGCCGGGGAGATCCCGGCCTGGAAGGTGGCCGAAGATGAACGTTTCCTGGCCTTCCTCGATATCTCTCCCCTGGCCAAAGGACATACCCTGGTAATCCCAAAGGAAGAGATCGATTATATCTTCAGCTTGGACGACGAACTTTTTGCGGGCCTGCAATTGTTCGCGAAAAAAGTCGCTCTTGGCATCGGAAAAGTGATCCCCTGCGAGCGTGTGGGCGTAGCCGTAGTAGGGCTGGAAGTGCCCCACGCTCATATTCACCTGATCCCTATCAACGATATCCATGATATCGATTTTTCCCGCCCGAAGCTCAAGCTGAGTGACGAGGAAATGAAAACTATCTGCGAAAAGATCAAGACTGCGGTTCAGGGAATCTGAAGCTGTGTCATGACTTGTGTTAGGAACTCTTTCAAAGTTTTTCATAAATTGGGCCGTCATTTCTTTTTCTCCGGTTTGGAGGTGTTGTGCGCATTGCCGGCACTGCAAACCAGACAAACTTAAACATGAATGGAAAAACCAAAACACACTTCAACGTCCAGACGCACATTTCTGAAAGGCTCTGCTGCAACGCTGGCCGCTTTTACGATCATTCCCCGGCATGTACTCGGGAAAGGTTTTCTTGCACCCAGCGACCAGCTTACCAAAGCTGTGATCGGTGTGGGGGGCATGGGACGCGGACATTTTAAATATGCGGGTACGCGGGTGGTGGCCATCTGCGATGTGGATAAAGGACACATCAAACAAGCATTGGGCATGCTGGATAAAGGCGTCAAGACCTTTGCCGATTACAGAGAACTGATCACGCTTCCTGAAGTGGATATTGTTCATATCGCCACTCCGCCGCACTGGCATGGCATCATCGCAGCCGATGCGGCCCGCCAGGGGAAGGATATCTGGTGCGAAAAGCCGATGACGCGGACGATCGGCGAAGGAAAACGGCTGGTAGAGGCGGTTCAGCAGCACGGGCGCATTTTCCGGCTGAATACCTGGTTCCGGTTTGAAGATAATTTCTATGGGATGGGTACGACGGTAAAGCCCATTAAGAAATTGGTGGAAAGCGGTTTACTAGGCTGGCCGCTGAAGGTCACCATCGGCGGCGGCACGGGCTTTAACTGGAAATTCTTCTGGGTAGGCAAGGAACATCTTGAACCGGAGAAGGTGCCCGCGGAACTTGATTACGAAATGTGGCTGGGCCCGGCACCCTGGAAACCCTATAACCATCACCGGGTGCATCAGACCTTTCGCGGGTATTGGGACTACGATGGCGGCGGTTTAGGTGATATGGGGCAACATTATATTGATCCGGTACAGTATTTTCTGAATAAGGATAATACCAGTCCGGTTCGAGTGGATGTCGATGCTCCGCAGCAGCATCCGGACGCGGCGGGGGTTTGGAGAAGGATCGAATTTACTTACGAGGATGGTTGCCAGATCATTCTTGATGGCGAGAACAAGGATAAGGATGTGGCCTACATCGAAGGGCCGAAAGGAAAACTTTATCCTGGATTCCGTTCGGATATTCCGGACCTGGAGAAGAAACTGGCCGCGTTCCCTGATCCGGAACCTCAGGTAACTGATTTTGTGGAGGCGGTGAAGAATCGCCAGAAGTTTGCCCTGAACGAAGAGAACGGTCACCGTTCCTGCACCCTGGTGAATATGGGTAAGATCGCGGTGCGGCTGAACCGGTCGCTGAAGTATGATCCGGTGGCGCAACGCTTTATCGATGATGAAGGGGCGAATGAGTTGGCGTATCAGGCACTTCGGGGGCCCTGGGCGATTTAGTTTTTAAGATTTATCAAAATATTGTGAAAAGAATACTGATCATATTTATTGCTGTGCTGATGGCCAACGGGGCTTCTGCACAGCTGGATGCGAACCGGACGGTTTCTACCCGGATAGCGGATTTGCTGGCTCAGGTGCCGGGGCAGAACACGGCGGAAATACAGAAGAACGCAGCAGAAATGGCAGCACTGGGCGAAGCGGGGATCGTGCAGCTGGCGGGGATGCTGGCGGCGCCCGGAGAGGGTGACAATTCCAAACTGGAATATGCGATCTCCGGATTTTCCTTTTATGTGACCCAGCCGGGTCAGGACCAATGGCGCGCTCTTGCACAGCGAGCCTATTGCCTGAGCCTGGAAAAAGCGAGCAGCAAGGATGTGAAGGCGTTCATTATCAGCCAGCTGAGGATCGTTGGCGGCGACGAGGCGATTGCAGCGTTGCAGCCATATCTTTCGGATGAGCGGCTGGTTGATCCTGCAGCGCGCGCGCTGGTGAATATTGGAACGCCGGCTGCCGGTCATGCCTTACTAACTGCGCTGGAAGCCGCGCCGGAAGCTTGCCGGGTTTCACTGGTGGAGGCGCTCGGTGACCTTCGCTATACTGAAGCGGCCGGATCCCTGGAGTCGTATGCGGAAAGTCAGGATCCCGAACTGCGGAAGGTAGCGCTGTATTCCCTGGCGCTGATTGGTGACCCGGGTTCGGCGAAGGTGCTGTCATCGGCTGCAGCAGCTGCAGGGTATAATTTTGAAGAGACCAATGCCACTTCGTTTTACCTTCGCTATATCGAACGTTTGATCGGGAATGGCGAAAAGAAAGCAGCTGCGAAGGCAGCAAAAAAGCTATTGAAAAAGGCTGGAGGCGCGGAACTGGTTCATACCCGGACCGCGGCCCTGGATCTGCTGGTTGCCGCAAAAGGCGCTGGCGGATTGTCTTATTTGTTAAAAGCGCTTAAAGACGACAGCCCCGAATACCGTATCGCAGCTTTGAAGCACGCCGCCGGGTTCAGCAAGCCTGCGGCTACCTTTGCCTGGGTGAAGAAACTCAACCGGGAGCGCGATCCTCAGATTCAGGCTGAGATCATTACCATGCTTGGAAATACGGAAGCAAGCGCGGCCCTACCTGCGGTGAGCGGCTTTTTAAAGAGCTCCGACCCGGGCGTGAAGCTGGCGGCTATTCGCGCGGTGCAGCAGATCGGCGAGGTGGATGCCTTGGGCAGTCTGCTGGAGGTATTGAAATCAGGTGATGAACCGACTGTTTCTGCGGTAAAGAACGCGTTGATGGTGATGGAAGGAGACGGGCTTCCCGCCCAGGTGGCCACCGCGCTGGCGGGCATGCCTTCGAATTCCAAAGCGGCGTTGATTGAAGTATTGGCGGCTCGCGCGGCGGATAAGCATCTGGATGTGGTACTTGCCGAAGTAAAAAGCACCGATCCGGCAGTACGAACCGCGGCTTATGCCGCGCTGCCTTCCCTTGTGGATGACAGCGATCTTCCGAAACTGTTCGCGTTGATGAACAGCACGGATGATAAAGAGCAAGCCGGCCAGGTGCAAGATGCGATCATCAGCGCCCTTGGCAACGCGGGCGATGCGAAAACACAGGCTGCTCAAACGGATATTCTGCTTAACCAGATGCAAAAGGCAGGCGCGGGTAAAAAATCCAGGTTCCTGCGGATACTGGCCAGCGTAGGCGGCACGAAAGCGCTTCAGGCCGTTGCCGGAGCCTTTGACAAGGGGGATGCCACTGAAAAGGAAGCTGCCCTGAATGCGTTAACCAGCTGGGCAGACGCCGACGCGGCTCCTGAACTTTATCGTATTGCCAGCGAAGGGTCAGCAAGCGCAGCCGTCAAGGCGCTGGATGGTTACATCAACCTGGTCAGCAAGGCGGCTACACCGCCTGCCCAAAAGCTGCTGCAGCTTCGCAAAGCAATGGAGGTCGCCCGGAATGGCGGGCAGAAGGCACGCATTATTGCCGAAGCGCAAAAAACCGGCACCTTTCTGGCACTTGTATTTGCCGGCGAATACCTGGACGACAAGGATAAAGCCATACAGCAGGCAGCCGCCCAGGCCGTGATGAATATCGGTCTGGAGCATGGCGAATACGATGGAAATGCGGTCCGTAAACTGTTAACAAGAACGGCTGAAGTATTGGAAGGCCCTGACAGCGATTACCAGAAGAAGGCGATCCAGAAGCATCTTTCGGAAATGTCATCCGGAGCAGGCTTTGTAAAACTGTTCAACGGTAAGGACCTTTCGGGCTGGAAAGGCCTTGTTGCCAATCCGGTTAAGCGGGCAGAAATGAGCGAAGCTACCCTGGCCAAAGAACAGAAAAAAGCTGACGAACGCATGCATGAAGGCTGGCATGCCGAAGACGGTCATCTGATCTTCAGTGGCCATGGAGACAATATTTGCACCGTTGAAGAGTACGGTGATTTTGAAATGTTCGTGGACTGGCAGATCGAAAAGGATGGTGATGCTGGTATTTACCTCAGGGGCACCCCCCAGGTACAGATATGGGACACGGCGCGGGTGGATGTAGGCGCCCAGGTGGGTTCGGGTGGCTTGTATAATAACCAGAAGCATCCTGGCAAACCCCTGGTGCTGGCCGACAACGCCATTGGTGACTGGAATACCTTCCATATTATAATGAAAGGTGACAAAGTAACGGTGTATCTGAATGGACAACTGGTAGTGGATCAGGTGGTTATGGAAAATTACTGGGACCGGAGCCAGCCTATCTTCCCCACCGAACAGCTTGAGCTACAGGCACATGGCACACGTGTTGCTTACCGGGATATTTACGTCCGTCGCCTGACCGGTGGCGCTGAAAAGTTCACGCTGAGTGAAGAAGAAAAATCAGCAGGTTTCGAGGTGTTGTTCGACGGTACTCACCTGGACAAATGGACCGGGAACAAAGATGGGTATGTGGTAGAAGACGGGAACATTGTAATTTATCCCGAAAGGGGCAATGGAAACCTGTTCACCTCCGAGGAATACGGCGATTTTAATTTCCGCTTTGAATTTCAGCTGACTCCCGGCGCCAATAATGGCCTGGGCATCCGCGCCCCGCTCGATGGCGATGCCGCCTATCAGGGGATGGAACTTCAGATTCTGGACAATACCGCCGAAATTTATAAAGACTTGCAGGTGTATCAGTACCACGGTTCGGTTTACGGGGTTATTCCCGCCAAACGGGGCTTCCTGAAACCGGTTGGAGAATGGAACCAGGAAGAAGTGATCGTACGTGGAAACAAAGTTAAGGTAATCCTGAATGGGGAAGTGATCCTGGATGGCGATATTGCCGAAGCCAGCAAGAATGGCACCATCGATCATCGCGACCACCCTGGCTTGAAGCGGAAATCCGGTCACATCGGCTTTCTGGGCCATGGATCCATTGTTCGCTTCCGCAACATCCGGATCAAAGATTTAGGAAAATAGGTCAACGGCGAGAATATGCGAGCTTCCAGTTCCCTGTCACCTGCCCTAAGCTTCCTTATATTCAGCTTGCTGGCGGTTCAGGTGGCTTGCTCGCCACCGGGGTCGTCTTTAAATAAGGGACAACCTGAAAATCATCCTAATATCATCTACATTTATGCCGATGACCTGGGGTACGGTGAGCTGGGTAGTTACGGGCAGGAGAAGATCAATACACCAAATTTGGACCGTATGGCTGTTGAAGGGATGCGCTTTACCCAGCATTATACCAGCATTCCCGTCTGTGCTCCTGCCCGTTGCATGTTGCTGACCGGCCGGCACTCGGGACATGCCTATATCCGTGGCAATTATGAAATGGGTGGTTTCGCTGACAGCCTGGAAGGCGGACAAATGCCCCTTTATCCGGATGCCATTACCTTGCCCCGAATGTTGCAGCAGGCTGGTTACACGACAGGCATAACGGGGAAATGGGGATTGGGCATGCACAATACCACCGGGGCTCCGCTAAAACAGGGTTTTGACTACTTTTACGGGTATTTGGATCAGAAACAAGCGCATAACTTCTACCCGACTCACCTCTGGGAGAATAATCGCTGGGATACGCTCGGCAACCCACTGATTAATGTGCATCGCAAGCTGGATCCGGCTACCGCCACTGCAGAGGATTTTGATTACTTCAAAGGCTCCGATTATTCCGCGCAGAAAATGACTGAAAAGGCCTTGCAATTCATCGACGATCATCGCGAGGAGCCTTTCTTCCTTTACATGCCCTATACACTTCCGCATGTTTCGCTCCAGGTGCCGGAAGAATATCTGAAACCATATCTTGGCGAATTTGGCGAAACACCCTATTACGGCAGTCAGGGATATGCTTCAACTCGTTACCCGTATTCGACCTACGCGGGAATGATCAGTTTTCTGGATGCCCAGGTTGGGATCGTGCTGGCCCGCCTCAAGGAACTGGGACTGGACGAAAACACCTTGGTTATGTTCTCCAGTGATAATGGTACCACCTTTAACGGGGGGGTGAACGCTGCCTTTTTCAACAGCACCGGCGGACTTCGCGGTCTCAAGCAAGACCTGTTCGAGGGGGGTATCAGGATGCCATTCATTGCCCGATGGCCTGGAAAGATCCCTGCCGGTACAACGAGCGACCATATATCGGCGCAGTACGATATGATGGCTACCCTGGCTGAGCTCACGGGGCAAAAACTGGAAGATACCGATGGCATTAGCCTGTTGCCCACGCTTTTGGGAAATAATGAAGAGCAGCAACAGCACGAATACCTTTATTTTGAATATCACGCCCGCGGAGGGCAGCTTGCCGTTCGTATGGGCGACTGGAAGGGTGTCAGGCTTCGTCAGCGTTTGCACAGTGAGGAGAACCCGTGGATGATCTTCAATCTGAGTACGGACAAGGGTGAAACCACCGATCTGGCTGCGCAGCATCCTGAACTGGCTGCGAAATTCGATGCTATCGTAAAGGAGGAACACCGTCCCTCTCATATCCGGGAATGGGAATTTGTGGACCCGAAATTCGTAATAAACAACTGACTTGCCATGTTCCTTCATCGTCCGGTCTTTCTGGCAGTTGTGATGATGGCAATCGCACAACCGGCGGGCAATGCACAACCGGTCGGTGATGCGCGTCCGCGCGGGGAAAAACCTGCTCTTATTCCCTTGCCGCAATCGTTGGAATGGACTTCAGGTAGTTTTTCGCTTGACCGGTGCAAGAGCATTGTGATTAACGATCCCCGCTTGCGGGAGGAAGCGGCCCGGTGGCTGAAAATGACCGGATCCGATATCCCTGTAAAGTATTCTGCAACCGGAATACCTTCGATTCATGCCAGAAAACCTGTTATCAGGCTAACAATCGGTGAAGTGAATGCGCCGATGGGGCAGAACGAAGCTTATCGCCTTATTGTCACCAGCAGGGAGGTGGCACTCACAGCAAATACTCCACACGGAATATCAAACGGGCTGCAAACTCTTTACCAGTTGATGGTCCGTGAGAACCGGGCGCCGGGTTGTGATATAACAGATTATCCCGCCTACCGGTGGCGTGGATACATGGTTGATGTTGGGCGAAACTATCATTCGGTAAGCCAGTTGAAGCAGCAGATTGACGTAATGGCGAAATATAAGCTGAACGTCTTTCACTTTCATCTGACCGAAAATGTTGCCTGGCGGCTTCAGGTAAAAAAATATCCTGAATTGACCTCGGCAGCGTCCATGACCCGCAACAAAGGCAAGTTTTATACCATCGAAGAAGTAAAAGAGCTGATCCGATATTGCCGGGACCGGCATATCATGCTGGTCCCCGAAATTGATATGCCCGGACATAGTGAGGCATTTGCCCGGGCCATGGGAACGGATATGCAAAGTGAAGAGGGCCTGAGCATTGTGAAAGAAATTCTGGAAGAGGTTTGCGCTACCTATGATCTTCCATACATCCACATTGGCGCCGACGAGGTAGCCGTTCGTAACGAGGATTTTCTTCCGGAAGTCACCGGAGTGATCCGGAGCCATGAGAAACAGGTGATCGCCTGGGCTCCGGGAGGTAACTACGACGATGGTGTCATCCGTCATTTGTGGAAAGACGAAGGCGCGGAGGAGGTGAAAAATCCGCTGGTCCGGTACATCGATTCCAGGTACCTGTACCTGAGCGACATGGATCCGCAAACGACGGTCGTGACCATCTTTCAGCGCCAGCTGGGTGGAAAACTTCAGAGTGACAGCAGCCTGCTGGGTGCGGAAATATGTCTGTGGGATGACCGGAAGGTAACCCGGGAATCCGATCACCTCACCATGAATGCGGCATACCCGGCCATCGTTACCTTCGGGGAACGCAGCTGGAGGGGAGGCGGCTACGAGGGAGTTAATTATTATATCGGACCCGATTCTTCGGCCCGGGCAAGGGATTTTGCCGCCTTCGAGGAACGACTGATTGCCCATAAAAGAAAATACTTTACTCATTTACCCTTTCCTTATGTCAGGCAGTCGGATATCCACTGGAAACTATTCGGCCCTTTTTCCAATGATGGAAACCTGGATGCAGCATTCTGGCCCGAAGAAAGCGGAAGCGTCATCGCTGATTCAATTGCTGACATCCGCGCTACCGGAGCCACAGTCTGGCTTTGGCAGAGTTACGCTCCTCAGGTAAATGCCTGGCTTTCGGGCCCTGCTGAAAATACGACATGGTACGCGTCCGGCAGGTTTTGGTCAGATGCCGACACCACCATTTCGCTATGGGCCGAATTCAAGAACCTCTCCCGGTCCGGAGCCGATGCAACGCCACCCGAAGGAGAATGGGACTATAAGCGGAGCCGGCTCTGGTTAAACGGCACCCTGATCTCTCCACCTGAATGGAAATTTCCCGGACGGCCTCCCGGTTTGCTGGAAGAACCCATGGTGGACGAAGGTTATTACTACCGCCCGCCGGCAACAGTACGGGTGAG
>DATCYD010000046.1:0-5062 GCA_036570465.1 Anseongella sp. | reverse complement strand
CACATGCCTCCCAAAGGAAAAACACCTCTTACGGACGAACAGATCAGTCTGATCCACTGGTGGATTGCCTCAGGAGCCCCATTTGAAGGAAAAGTCCGGGAGATACCTCAGCCCGATTCCATCAAACCCCTGTTGCTGGCGCTGGAATCCTCAGCACAGAAAAAGCAGCACGCGTTTCTGCCTGAAGGGCCGCTACCGGAGGCTGCTGCTCCCAGGGACCTGGCCCCGCTGACAGAGCGAGGCGTAAAGATCATGCCTGTTGCCCAGGGAAGCCCTTATCTGCAGGTTAGCTGCATCAACGATACGGCCTTTGGAGATGCACAAACCTCTCTTCTGCTGCCGCTGAAAGAACAGATCGTGTGGCTGGACCTGACCCGTACCGAACTAAGCGACCAGGGCATTGAAAACATTGCCGCATTAAGGAACCTGACACGCCTTCATCTGGCACATACGGCGATTGGTGACGACGGATTATCAAAGCTGGCTGCTTGCCCAAACCTGGGATTTCTGAACCTGTTCGATACCAGGGTTACCGACCAGGGACTGGCGGCATTACAGTCCCTCGCTTCCCTGCAGGAAATCCACCTGTACCAAACCGGTGTTAGCGCGGCTGGCGCCCGGAAGCTGGCAGAAAATCATGCCGGATTACGCATCGATACAGGCAACTATCATCTTCCGCTGCTGGCTGCGGACACGATTCGGTATTAATTAAACGCTTCAACCTGGCAGAGTTTCAACCCGGCAGAGTTTCAACCTGGCAGAGTTTCAACCTGGCAGAGTTTCAACCCGGCTGGGCTTCTGCCTGGTAACGTTTCTTGCCCGGTAGCCGTGAGGTGGCAGCGGCCGTTTGTAATTCCAGGTGAAATCCCTTACCTTGTTTTACCGACATGAAATCCCCAACATCATGAAACTAACCAACCAACGGTTAAGCCAGGGATGGCCGTTCCTGCTTTGCCTTTTTATTCTCTCCACCAGCATCGTGCTGCCCCAGGGAAGTTTAGCACAGAAGGCGATACAAGCTTATTCAGAGAACCCGGCATACTGGCAATACAAGGGCAAACCTGTTCTGTTGCTTGGAGGAACCGATGATGATAATCTTTTTCAACGCGCACAGGTAGCGCCGCACCTGGACAGCCTGGCCAGAATTGGTGGAAATTATATCCGGAACACCATGAGTGACCGTGATCCGGGAAATGAACGGGCATTTCTCCGGCTGGCTTCCGGAAAATATGATCTGAACCAATGGAATCCCGAATACTGGAAACGATTCAAACAGTTGTTACACCAGGCGCGCAAGCGCGACATCATTGTTCAGATTGAATTATGGGACCGTTTTGATCATTCCCGCAGTGAATGGGAATCCGATCCTTATAACCCAAAAAACAACGTCAACTATACATACGAGGAGGCTGATCTTGAAAGTCGTTACCCCGAACACCCCAGCAGAAACAAACAACCCTTCTTCTTTACCGTTCCGGCGCTTGACAGCAATGGGGTTCTTTTGCAGTATCAGGAAGCATTTATCAAAAAACTCTTGTCAATCTCGCTGAAGTTCAGGAATGTGCTGTATTGCATCGATAACGAAACCAGCGGAGTCTCTGAATGGGGCGCTTACTGGGCAGGCTTCATCCGCCGGGAGGCTGGATCAAAACCGGTTAATATCACTGAGATGTGGGACAACTGGAATGTTACCTCCGATACTCATAAACAGACAATCGACCATCCGGAATTGTATGATTTTGTTGATATCTCTCAAAACAGCCAGACGACCGGACAAGACAACTGGGACAACGCGCAATATGTTCTTCAACGGGTAAAAAAGGATCCCCGCCCGGTGAACAGCACCAAGATTTACGGGAGTCATACAAGCAAATGGACGAACCGGGGAATTAACCAGGAACATGCCGTACAAACGTTTTTTCGGAACATTCTCGGCGGATTCGCCGGCAGCAGATTTCACAGGCCCCCTTCCGGTTTGGGTCTCAGCCCCTTGTCTGCAAGCTGCATCCAAACCATGCGGAAAATCGAAGACATCGTAAAGATGTGGAATATGGCACCACACATGGAATTATTAAAGGCCAACCGGGACAATTTTGCCTTTCTTTCAGCAAAAGAAGGGAGCCGGTACCTGATCTATTTTACCGGCGCCGGTCAAATAAAACTGGACATGAGTAAGTATCCCGGAATGTTTAACCTGAAATGGATCGACCCTGGAAATGCTCAGTGGTCCGATCAGGAAAGCATTGAAGGCGGCAAGGTTGTTTCCCTGGACTGTCAATTTGAAAAAGGAGGCCTCGCGCTTTTGTATTTTCCCTGACCCTTTGTATATTTGGTTAACATTTACCAACATCTACTACCATGTTAACCAAAGCACTTCTGTTGCTATTTTGCAGCAGTCCCCTGATCGCATTTTCTCAACCCATTACCTGGATTCACGGCGCCAGAACAGCCGCGCTGGCGAATTCGGGAACTGCCCTGGAAGGCCCATGGGCAACATCCGGGAACCCGGCGGGCATGGCCCGGTCGTCCTCTCTGGCCCTGGCATTTGCCCTTGAACGGCGTTTCTTGCTGGAAGAGCTGGATGTACGGGCAGCAACCGCATTGTTCCCCCTTCGAAAGCAAGTACTGGGACTGAACATCAGCTCATTCGGCGGAGAATTGTACCACCGGTCCCGGATCTCATTAAGTAGTGCCCGCGCCTTTTCCAGCTCCTTCAGAATGGGTTTGGCAGTGAACCATCACCGCATGAAGATCTCCGGATATCCCGGGCAGAAGGCCTGGTCGATAACCGTTGGCATGCAGTACGCGGTTTTCTCCAATATAACTGCAGGGATCTTTGTCACTAATCCAAACAAGGCAAGTTTTGTGGAGGAAATAAAGGAAGCGCTGCCTGTAACTGCCGCCATGGGTATTGCCTGGGCCTTTTCGCAGAAGGTGCTGGGAGTTGCCGGACTGAAACGGGTTTCGGGAATTCCGCTTTCGGTTCATTGCGGGCTGGAATACCTGCCTCATCCTTCACTGGCGGTACGGGTAGGTGCATCTTCGGCACCTTTCCGGCATTATGGCGGATTAGGGCTTATGTGGGGACATTTCCGCCTGGACATGGCCATCTCCAGTCATTTACAGCTTGGTTTGACTCCTCAAATCAGCATGGGCTATGGACATTGAAAAAATCTTTGCGGGTATTGTTTTAAAAACGACCCTGGCGATGGCTTTACTAATAACGAATGTTCAGGCCCAGTCAATTATTGATTCGGTAGCAGGGAACCTGATCGAAAATCTGATGGAACGGCAGGCGGCTAATCCTGATAGACAACCTGGCGGCTCAGAGGACCTGAGCCGAATCGCCGGGCATTTGAACCGGTACCTTCAACGGCCTCTGGATCTGAATATGGCTTCAGCCGAAGAACTGGATGACTTGTATATCCTGAACGACCTCCAGATCAGCGCGCTTTTAAACCACATCCGCACCACCGGTCCGCTGGCAGATTTACTGGAACTGCAAGCGATACCCGGTTTTGATGTACCGCTGGTACGACTGCTGTTGCCTTTTGTCACAATCGGCGGTCCCGCTCCACTGTCATCTTTCTCTCTGAGGGATATTCTTCGGGAACCGGAACAGGAACTACTCTTGTATTATTCCAGGGTCCTGGCCCGGCAAAAAGGATACTCAAAAGGGACCGGATCACGCCTCCCGGGAAGTCCCGAACGATTTCGATTTCGTTATCGCTTTCACCAGGGTGATCATTTCAGATTGCAACTGCTTGCCGAAAAAGATCCCGGGGAATCTTTGACCGGCAGGGGTCCTGCGAAAGGTTTCGATTTTTATTCGGCACATCTGCTTTTAAAGCCATCCCGGGGCGTGTTTAAAAAAATTGTCCTGGGAGACTATCTGCTGCAATTTGGCCAGGGATTGGTATTATGGAATGGCTTTAGCCTGGGAAAAGGTCCGGCCGCGTTAAATATAGCCCGTCAGGGCCGCGGCATCCGGGCACATAGTTCTGCGGGCGAAAGTTATTTCTTCCGGGGGTTGGCCACAACCATTCAGACTGGGAAAATGCGCTTTACATCTTTTGTCTCCCGGCGAAAGTTGGATGGCACACCGGCATTCTTCGGGGAACGTCCCGCCATCAGCGCCATTCGTCGTTCAGGACTTCATCGCACCAGGAGTGAACTTGCCGCCCGGAAATCTTTCACCGAAAACCTGGGTGGGGTTAACCTTCGTTATCAGTTTTCGACTCTGTTTTCCATGGGTATCACCGCCGCACGGCTTGCTTTTGACAAGCCTTTGCTACCCGGGGATGATCCTTACGAACTTTATAAATTCAGCGGAAGGTCCTCTACCGCATACTCATTGGATTATACATTGGGCAGGTCTAATTATTTTCTTTTTGGCGAAATAGCCGGTAGCAGGCAACCTGCCTGGGAAGGCGCAGGAGACCGTACGGGATGGGCGGCCATAGGAGGTTTGCTGGTTAACCCGGCCAGGGGATTGACCCTGGCAGCCGCATGGCGTAATTACGGTAAGAAATATCAGGCTTTATACGGGTCTCCCCTTGGAGAATCTTCTGCCTTTGCGGGAGAAAAGGGTTGGTATCTTGGCCTTGAAAGTCGCCTGGCGCCTGCCTGGACCCTGACGGCCTATGCAGATGCGTTTTCCTGGTCCTGGCTGCGCTACCGGGTGGACGAGCCATCGCAGGGTTTCGAATTGCTGGCCCAGCTTACCTTCCGGCCGGCTAAAACAGTTACTCTGTACGGAAGATACCGGAAGACACTCAAACCCTCGAACGCCGAAGTGACCGGAAACCATCAGCGCGAAGTAACACTCAATACGCAGCAATCAGCAAGAATCCATGCAGAATTCCGTACCAGCAGGCAATTCCGGTTAAGAACCCGGGCCGAACTTTCTTTTTACCAGACCGGCCATCCGATCAGTAAGAAACAGCAGGGGTACAGTATTTTCCAGGATATTGCCTGGACGCCAGGGAAATTTGGTTTCAATGCCCGCTTTACGTTTTTCAATACGGATGATTACCAAACACGAATTTATGCCTATGAAAGC
>DATCYD010000045.1:0-12827 GCA_036570465.1 Anseongella sp. | reverse complement strand
AACCCGGCAACGAGCGAGGAGAAGAAACAGGAATGCATCGATGCGGCGGCAGCTATCAAGAACCTGCTTCAGCTGGACCTGAAACCCCGCGATATTGTCACCCGAAGGTCGCTTGAAAACGCATTGGTGGTGGTCATGGCTTTGGGAGGCTCCACAAATGCTGTATTACATTACCTGGCCATTGCACAGGCCTTTGGACTTCCATTGACATTGGATGATTTTCAATACATCAGCAACCATACACCCCTTATTGCCGATCTGAAACCCAGTGGTAAATATATGATGGAAGATGTGCATGACAGCGGTGGTACACCCGCCATTCTTAAAATTCTGCTGGATGAAGGCTTGCTGGACGGAGATTGCCTCACAGTTACGGGTAAAACACTTCGTGAGAACCTGGAAGAAATCCCTTCCTGGAACAATGATTTGAATATTCTGTCTCCGCTGAATGAACCGCTTAAACCAACCGCCCACTTGCAAATACTTTACGGAAACATAGCCCCTGCAGGATCCGTAGCTAAGATCACCGGAAAAGAAGGCGATTTCTTTAAAGGCCGCGCCCGGGTGTTTGATAGCGAAGACGAAGCGGTGGATACGATTAAAAAAGGCCTCATCCAAAAAGGAGACATTGTGGTTATCCGTTACGTGGGTCCTAAAGGCGGACCTGGCATGCCCGAGATGCTTAAAGCCACAGCGGCCATCATGGGCGCAGGCCTGGGACGGGATGTCGCCCTCATTACCGATGGGCGTTTCTCCGGAGGTACGCACGGTTTCGTCGTAGGGCATATCGCGCCCGAGGCGATTGACGGTGGCCTCATCGCCTTACTGGAAGAAGGCGATATCGTTACCATTGACGTGCAACATAACCGGATTGACGTAGATCTGAACGATGAAGTTTTGAATCAGCGGCGCCGGACCTGGGTCAAACCAGATCCGGGAGACATCCAGGGGGTGCTTTATAAATATGCACAACTGGTTTCCTCGGCCTCGGCTGGCTGCGTTACAGACAGGCGTCCTGGCTGACGAACAGATATTTCCTGACTTAAACAGACGATTAACCGGCGCTGATGTTAGCAGCCATGGCCGGATCGCTGACGCTGTCTTTGCTGGTTTCTACCCGGCCAGCAAACCGGTGGTGGTAACCCTTGTCTGATTCGACAGAGAAATCGTACCAGTTGCCACTGCCGGCCAGATCCCAGTTTTTCCTGCTCTTTTTTCCAGGTGCTATTTCAAAGAAGTCTTCGTCGGGATGATCATATGCATTGGAAGAAATTTTCAGGCGCAGCTGATCAGCACCCTCATTTTGTAACAGAATGGAAAGGCCTCCCCGCCGGTGATCATAACCGATGGTTGTGAACGGCTCTTCCAAACCACCGTTTCCGGAGAACTTTTGGAAATAACCGTTCGGGCCAAATACTTCCAGATCGTAGCTTCCATCCCCGGCCAGATTCCATTCATCGTCAAGGGAACTGCCTGCTTCAACAGTGTACCGTCTTGGAATTGCATCCAGATCGTGAAGATCATATACATGGTACACCGCACCGGTTTCGCCTTTGTTTTCAAAGACAAGTTGCACCTTTTGCTGCCCGGCCAGGCGCCGGAAATGACAATGCAGGCGATAAGGCAAGGCCCTGGAGTAACGGGTGCCTTTTTCCTGATACAGGGCAGAAGGGGTTTCAGGAGCTACCGCTTTGGGCAGTTGTTTAGAAGCGGCGTCGCGCTGGGCGTGATCAGAGGTATCGGGCATGAGAGGTAATACAGGATCGTTCGGCGTTACAAAATCAAAGGCCGAAGTAAGGTCGCTGCTCACCGCCCGGTGCCAGGGAGTGATGGCTGGTATGGTCAGGCCAAAACGCTTTTCAATGAATTGAGCTACCGAAGTATGATCGGCTACTTCGGAATTAACCCAACCACCCTTGCTCCATGGAGAAAGGATATACATGGGAACACGTGGTCCCATCCCAAATGGACGTAGATCAACGGATATGGTATCCCGCTTGTCGATGTAGTTTTGTTTGCTCTTGCCGTTGTCAAAGTACATGCCAGCCAGGTCCAGGGTGGATTTTCCTGCCAGGGTGCCGTCCTGGTTGTAGGACGGAACAGCAGGGGCGGGGAGATGGTCAAAAAAACCATCGTTTTCATCGAAGGTAATAAAGAATGCCGTCTTGCTCCATACTTCAGGGTTTGAAGTAATGGCTTCCAGGATTGTATGCGTAAAATCGGCGCCCCGGTAAGGACTGGATGGTGCGCCCGGATGTTCGGAATCATTTTGAGAAGGCAGTACCCAGCTAACCTGGGGCAGTGTTCCGTTCTGCACATCATTTTTCAGTTGTTCCAGTGACCAGTGACGCATGCCGTTTTCATAAATGGAAGAACCCGGTTTGGCGTCACGGAAACTTTCAAAGGCCAGGCAGCCATTCATGGCACCCGTCCAGTTGTTGTTCGGGTCCTGATAAATGCGCCAGCTGACCCCTTCTTTATCCAATACATCGGGAATCGTTGGCCAGCGAAAGGCATTTCCCTTATAATTGTATCCCGGTTCGGGCAGGGCTCCCGTAATCCAGCATCGCAGGTTTACCGGCTCGGATTCCTGATCGGTACAATTGATGCCGGCGGCCCGTTTTTCAGGGTCAAAATTATTGCCTGACCAGAAAACGATCCGGTTGGGGTCTGTCCCGGTAGCTACCGAGCAGAAATAGGCGTCGCAAATAGTGAAGGCTTCCGCCATGGCATACTGAAAGGGAAGCTCTTCGCGGGTATAATAGGCCATGGAATACGGAGTCTTGTACAAAGGCCAGTACCCATATTTTCCCTGGTTCCAGGCTGCCTGCATGTCGGAAAAATTATGGGGCGTACCCTGAACCAGCGCCGCGTTCGAGGTTTTGCCATCGGCATGATATGGGGGAATGATCTTTTTGCCGTCCGATTGATGGAAGGCACGTTCACCACTTTTTAATGGAACCGCAAAGCGGTCACCAAATCCACGGACCCCTTTCATAGTGCCGAAATAATGGTCGAAGGATCTGTTTTCCTGCATCAGGATGACGATATGCTCCACGTCCTTGATGGAACGGGTAGCGTTATAAGCCTGTACAGCCAACGCTTTCTTGAGTAAAGGTCCCCAAAGAGCGGTTGCAATACCCGCTCCGGTTGTCATCGTAATGAATTTTCTACGGTTTAACTTTGCCATTGCCTGAATATTTGCTGGTTTTTGAGTATTTACCGCTAAAGATATTGATCATTTTCCGGGATAGCGACAATTTTCTGGAAATTGGATGACAGGCCTAAATCAGCTTTTGTTCAATGGCCATTTTTACCAGGACAGCGGTATTTTTTGCTCCAAGCTTGAGCAGTAGGTTTTTACGATACCCTCGGATGGTTTCGGCGCTCAGGAAAATCCGTTCGGCAATCTCAGGATTGGTGTAGCCCTCAGCTACCAGGCGAAGCAGCTCCCGTTCCCGGTCGCTAAGCCAGACCGTTCTGTCAGCCTGTTTTCTTAAGAGAAGATCCACTTCATGACTAAGGAACTTTTCACCTGCAGCTACTGTTTTGATGCCTTCCATGATCT
Organism: Anseongella sp.; assembly: GCA_036570465.1. GTDB lineage: Bacteria > Bacteroidota > Bacteroidia > Sphingobacteriales > Sphingobacteriaceae > Anseongella. The sequence continues at coordinate 9,259 of DATCYD010000045.1, read as the reverse complement.
CCTTCGGCATGGCATTTTTGATGACATAACCGGAGGCGCCATTGTCCAGCATTTGCCGAACCACAGCATATTCCCCGTAACTGCTGAGGGCCAGTATTTTTAAACCGGGATATTTTTCTTTCAGTTCTTTGCATAGATCAATTCCACTGGCATCAGGCAGGCTGATATCGAGCATCAGTACATCCGGTATTCGGAAACCCAGGGAAGAACGGCATTCTGCTGCACTGCCCGATACGCTGTTTACCTCGGCGATTCCGGAGTCGCCAATCAGTTTCTTTAAGCCGTCCACCAAAATGGTGTGATCATCTACGATGCCTACTTTGATCATGCCTGCTGATTTTTATTCAAATCGAATTCAAGATTAATTTCAGCGCCGTTCCCCGGTGTGGAATAAATATGAAGGATACCTCCATAGGTTTCTACCCGGTTGCGAATGTTTTGAAGTCCCATTCCGCCGCCTGTGGCTTCCGGGTCGAATCCTTGTCCGTTGTCCTGTACGGTAAGTGACAGCCGGTCCTCTTCCTGGATCAGCTGTACGTTGATCTGCATGGCCGAGCCATGTTTCAGCGCGTTGTTCACCAGCTCATGCGCGGACCGGTATATGAGAATTTCCAGTTTGCTGTCCAGTCGCTGTTCACTTCCGAAATAATGAAATTCTACCGAAGAAATCGCATTGCAGAAATCTGAGAGTGAAACCTTGAGCCCATACCGCAACAAAGATTCTGGCATCATGTGGTGAGCCACCCGGCGTAACTCCCGGATGGAGTCATCGAGCATGCCGATGGCGTTGTTGAATCGATGCATATCTTCGGTATCCAGTACGGCGCCGCTTTTCATTTCAGGAAGGTTCAGCTTGACCACCGAAAGCATGCTGCCCAGTCCGTCATGCAGGTCTTTGGCCAGGCGGCTGCGTTCAGCCGTTTCTCCATCCAGGACCGCCTGCATGGTGGTTAACTGTTTCTCCTTCTCCAGCTGTTTTACCTGTTGTTCGGCGAGCAGGCGTTTGCTGACCGTCAGACGGTGCCGGAAGATCAGGATGGCAATGGCCAGCAATAAAACGATCCCGGCGGCTACACCCAGTCCGATATACAACCGGCTTCGTTCTTCCAGCGCCAGGATCCGCAACTGCTTCTTTTCGGTTTCGTATTTGACCTCCATTTCCGAGAGGGTGCGCTGAAATTCCGTGGTGGATCGCTCGTTGAGTAAATCCCGGTATTTATCAAAATAGGCTTCGGCTTTTTCCGGGTTTCCCAGGTACACGTTGGAACGGATAATGTTCGCGATGATATTACCGGTTATATTGGTATCGGTTGAATCACTTTGCCAGGACTTGAGCGCGGTTGCCTCACTCTTCCGGTACTGTTTCTGATGATACTGAATATTGGAGATGATCACGAGCGCATTTGCCCTGGCATTTCCAAAATCGCCGGCTTCGGCAAGCGCGAGCGCCTCCCTGGCATATTCCATAGCTGAACTGAAGTCTTCATGGTCGTAGCAGGCTTTGGCTACCGTCATCAGCGCAATGCATTCCGCCTGTTGGCGATTACCCATCTTATGATAAATAGCTGCCGCTTGTTTCGCATGATCAACTGCCCTCTCATGATTGCCCTCCTCCCTGGCCATTTCGGACTTAAATATCAGGATACTGGCCACCCCCTCCCGGTCATCAATTTCCCGGGCGATATCCTCGGCAAGCGAAAAATATTTTTTGGCCTGTTGCAGGTTGTGCATCTTATGGTAGATCCCGGCAATGTTGGAATAGACGACACCCACTCCTAATCTGTTTCCTGACCGCTCCATATAAGGCAGCGCTTTCAGGTGGCTGGAAATCGCCTCCTGATACCGGCCGGTCACATTGTAGAGATTCCCGAACGCGATATAAATGCGGGATTCCATATTTTTATCCCTTACCTCCAGGGCAAGGCCCAGCGCTTGTTCCAGGTAGGTGACCGCTGTATCGTGCTTATTCCACATATAATAAGCAACACCCAGGTTGCGATACAGGGTGGCGGCCATTTGCTTGTCCTTTTCAACCAAACTAAGCGTTACTCCATTCCGGGCAAACTCCACTGCTCTTTCCGGGCTGATGCCCAGGTAGCCCCAGCTTAATTTGTCATAAATCCTGAGCTGTTCAGCCGGCGGCAATTCCTGTGTCTGAAGCACGTTTTCCAGGGAATCCATATTCTGTGCCTGCACCTGGAGGGGGATCAATACATGGTGGCACAGTAAGACGGCGAAGCATTTACATAAAACAAGAGAGCGAATTGTCATAGCGAAAATTTAATACTGCAAAGATAAAATCAGGCACTCAATGAAAATGCCCCCTTTTGGGGGTTATTCGGGGCCGCCTCCCATCCTACTTTTGCTCTATCGAAAACTAAAAAACATTAAAAACGAACAAAGTATGAAAAAGCTAGTAATTACTTACACTGTTTTTTGCCTGTTTCTAACCAGTGTTTCAACCAATGTATCGGCACAGGAACAAACTTTTCAACATCAGGATCAGGTGGTGGCGCTGGGCATCGGGCTTGGCGGAAACCTGTATTCAGGTGGATATGGTTCCGGCTTCAGCCGCACCCCGGCCATTTCCCTGACGTATGAGAATTGTGTAAAAGACAATCTGTTTGATGAAAACAGTTCACTAGGTATCGGGGGCTTGCTGGGCTTCGCATCTGCCAAATACAGCGCTCCGGGCGATGACTGGAGCTGGAAATCCACCAACTTTATCCTGGGCGCCAGAGGAGGGCTTCACTACCAGTTCATTGATAAGTTTGATACCTACACCGGCCTGATGCTTGGATACAACGTTGTTTCCACAAAATATACAGGTAGCGTTGACCACGGTGCGGCAGGCGGTGGATTTACCTGGGCATGGTACCTGGGCGGCAGGTATTACCTTGGCGAATCCATGGCAGCCTTTGCCGAACTGGGCTACGGGATCGCAGTCCTGAACCTTGGAGTCGCGCTTAAATTTTAACCTTTTATCAAAAAACAAACGACATGAAACTCATTAAACAATTATTGGCAGTGGCACTGCTGGCGGCTGCACTGACAGGATGCAGCGACGATCCCGCGGTGGAAGATCCAATCAACAATCCTGCGAACGGATATTTAGTCTCTGAAACATACCAGAACGGGGTCCTGTCATCCAAATTGGAGTACGATGACGACAATCGACTGTTGAAATTATTAATGTTTAATAATGAGGGAAGCCTGACCGGTACCACGATCTGTTCCTATAACGATAATGGGCAGCTCGTATCGCAAGCTGTGCATAGCATAGACCAGGATGTGGTTATCCATGAATTTGAGTACAATAACAACGGCAGGATCAAAAAATCAATGATGCGCATTGATGCCGAAGCCATTGCCACGTTAAGTTATGAATACATAGGAAATCAGGTAATCGCGAACGGCTGGGCAATTAGCGGGGTGCAATTTGTACAAACCTATACGATCGAAGAAGGCAATGTTGTTCTGGAGGAAATGGTTTACCCTGAGCTTCCCCAGGCGAACTATGTAAAAGAACGATCGGATTTTGATGGTAAGAAATTTATTGGAGGCTTCTTCTATGGCATGATCAATCTTGCCACTGAGAGTAACCCGGGCCGGGAAAAATTGACTACGGCCGCCGTGATCGGAAGTTTTGACTGGGATTGGCAGTACACATACAATAAGGATGGGTATGTCACCACGGCCACCAGCTACGATCATGTAAGTGGTGAGAAAATTGATTTCTTTGAGTATAAGCTGATTCCTGCAAAATAAGCTTTTCTGTGTTTTGGTTCAAGTGCTAATTGGGCCCTTCGGTGAAAACTGGAGGGCTTTTTCTATCTTTAGTGGATTGATGGCGATTAGCTGGCGTTGAATACTATGAAGACACTTTGGAAATATTTCAGGCAGGAACGGTGGTGGGTGGCTTTGGCATTGCTGCTGGCAGGTATCGCGCAACTGCTGACCCTGATTGACCCGATCATTTTTGGGAAGATCATCGACGACTACGCGAATAATCCGGTGGACCTTCCGGACCAGGAGCTGGTCAGCGGCGTGCTTTACTGGCTGGGGATCGCGGTGCTGGTGGCGCTGGCCGCGCGTCTGGCGCGCTCCTTTCAGAACTATTTTACACGACTCGCTATCCAGCGGTTTGGCATGCAGATCTTTAACGACGGCCTACGCCAGACCCTCCGTCTTTCTTTTCAGGAATTCGAAGAGCAGCGCAGCGGGGAAACCCTTTCGATACTCCAGAAGCTACGGACTGATACGGAGCGCTTTCTGAATTCGTTCATCAATATCCTGTTCTCCTCGGTTGTGGGCATGGGTTTTTTGATCTGGTATTCGGTGACCCGGAACTGGATGCTCATCCCGGTATTCGTCATCGGCATCCTGGTGCTGGGCTCGCTGACAGGGTTGCTCAGTAAGCGGATCAAGACCATACAGCGTTCCATCAACCGGAAGACCAATCAGATGGCGGGTGTCATTACCGAATCACTCCGTAATATCGAACTCGTCAGGAGCCTCGGGTTGACCTTTCGGGAAATCCGTCGGCTGAAAGAGCATACCCGGCAGATCTATGACCTGGAAATGGATAAGACGCGCCGCGTGCGCACACTTTCTTTTCTCCAGGGAACTACGCTTAATCTCCTGAAGCAATCCATCCTGTTTATTTTGCTCTGGCTGATCTTCCGGGACGAGCTGACCACGGGCGAGCTGATCTCGATGCAGTTTATCTCGACGGCGATCTTCGGCCCGCTGCAGGACATGGGGACGATCATCTTGCATTACCGCGAAGTGGAAGCTTCGATCAATAATTTCGATACGCTGATGCAAAAGCCCCTCGAACGGGGCCCGGTTTCTCCGACAGACCCGGGACCGTTGCGCCAAATTCGTTTTGAAGAGGTGGTCTTCAGGCACAAGACTGCCGGCATAAACTCGATCGGCGGCATTTCCTTCGAAGCAAACAGGGGAGAGACCATTGCGTTCGCAGGGCCGTCAGGATCGGGGAAGTCCACGCTGGTAAAGCTACTGGCAGGCTTGTACCGGCCCGTCGCCGGCGCTATTTTGTTCAACGACGTGCCTGCCGCTGAGATACGATATAACCAGCTACGCCGGAAAATCGGCCTTGTGACGCAGGAAACCCAACTGTTCGCCGGTACCATCCGCGAGAATATGCTGTTCGTAAAAGGCGAAGCGACCGATGAAGAGATTATCGACGCTCTGGAGAAGGCCTCCTGCAACGGGCTGCTGACCCGGTCGGAAAAAGGCATTCATACGCTGCTCGGCGAAGGCGGGCTGAAACTGTCAGGCGGCGAAAAACAGCGGATCGCCATTGCCAGGGCATTGCTCCGGAATCCGCAGCTTCTGATCTTCGATGAGGCTACCTCCGCGCTGGATTCTCTGACCGAAGAAGATATTACCAGGACGATCCGCGACCTTTCCCTGAGCCAGGAGCGCATCACGGTACTGATCGCTCATCGTCTTTCCACCATTATGCATGCTGACCTGATCTATGTACTTGAAAAAGGAAGGATCTCCGAGGCCGGTACGCACGATGAGTTGCTGGAGCGCAAAGGATTGTATTATGCCATGTGGCGTCAGCAAGTAGGGGAACGAAAGTGATTTTTTAACGTTCATGCATCCTCCGGAATAATCCTTATTTTTATAAAAAATTATCAATGGCTATGACACTCAGATACACTGCGGGCGTGCTCGGGATAGGCTTGGTCCTGCTGGCATGCAAATCCTCACCAGGTAAAATGGAAGATGAAGAAACTTCCGGACAGGATACGACCTATGCACCGGTGGAAACGAAAGACGCCAATACCGACTATTCGCCTGCTTTTGAAGGGCAGACGCGGATCGCGGGTGTAAAAACAAGCACTCCATACCAATTCAAGGTGCTTAGCGAAGATCTTGACCGGCCCTGGGGAATTGCCAGCATGCCGGACGGACGCTTTCTGATTACCCAAAAGGAAGGTACCATGCGGATTGCTTCCGCGGACGGAACCTTGAGTGAAGCCATTACGGGACTTCCCGAGGTGAATGCCGATGGGCAGGGTGGTTTGCTTGGCGTAACGCTGGATCCTTCTTTTTCATCGAACAGAATGGTGTATTGGACCTTTTCCGATAAACAGCCTGGTGGAAACCTGACGGCTGTAGGGAAGGGTAAGCTTTCGGAAGACGAAAAGACAATCGAAAATGCGCAGATCATTTACCGGGCCACTCCGGCGCACAAGAGCTCCCTTCATTACGGGTCCCGCATTCTGTTTGATAAGACCGGCAACATTATATTCAGTACCGGCGAGCGTTCAGACCTTGAAACACGACCTCAGGCCCAGGATCTGAACTCTTCCCTTGGAAAAATAATCCGCATCACTCCGGAAGGACAGCCGGCGCCCGGAAACCCGTTTGCAGGTCAGGCAGACGCCCGGCCTGAAATTTATTCCTACGGACATCGCAACGTTCAGGGACTGGCATTTCATCCGGAATCGGGTGATCTCTGGGAGACTGAATTCGGCCCGCGTGGGGGGGACGAAGTCAACCGCATTGAACCGGGCTTGAATTATGGCTGGCCCATCATTACCTACGGGCTTGAATACAGCGGCGAGAAGATAGGGGACTCCATTCAGCATAGGGAAGGCCTGGTGCAACCTGTTTATTATTATGATCCGGTGGTTTCGCCAAGCGGCATTACCTTTTATAGTGGCGATAACATTCCGGAATGGGAGAACAATTTATTTATCGCCTGTTTGAGCGGAATGCATATTGTGAGACTGGTGATCGAAGATAATAAGATAACCGGTGAAGAACGTTTGCTTGCCGATGAATCACAGCGTTTCAGAGATATTACTCAGGGGAATGATGGCGCCCTGTATGCCGTAACCGATAACGGCCGGCTGTACCGGATCGGGAAAAAATAATTGCTGCGCCAGAAAGATGGAAATACTCCGCGCCGATCGTATATCTAAATCTTTTGCGGGTGTTAAGGTGCTGGATGATGTTTCCCTGGGGATCGCTGCAGGTACGGTACACGCACTGACCGGTGAGAACGGGGCGGGAAAATCCACCTTGATGAATATCCTGATGGGGCTGTTTCCACCGGATGAAGGAACCATCTTTTTACACGGACGGGAAACGCATTTTTCAGGTGTCCGGGATGCCCTTCATCAAGGACTCTCTATGATCCATCAGGAATTACAGGTTTTTCCAGAATTGACCGTTGCGGAGAACTTGTTGATGGGACGGCAACCTCGCGTAAAAGCCGGATGGATAGACCGTCGTGCCCTTTATCGGGAGGCCGGCGCCCTGGTGGATCAACTGGGCCTGGATATCCCGGTCAGGCAAAAAATGAAATACCTTACGGTGGGAGGGATGCAATTGGTGGAGATCGCCAGGGCCGTTTCCAACGATTCTTCCGTACTGATCATGGACGAACCTACCTCGGCCATTTCCCGGCGGGAAACCGAAGTGCTTTTTGAGATCATCGCCTCGCTCAGGGAGCAAGGGAAGGCTATTATATATATTTCCCATAAAATGGATGAGCTTTTCCGCATTGCCGATACAGTGACCGTTTTGCGTGATGGGAAACACATTGCCACCCGCCCGCGGGCCGGCCTGGAAATGGATGAACTAATTTCCATGATCGTGGGCCGGGAACTAACCAGCTTATATGAAAAACAACCGGTTACTCCGGGTGAGGTGTTGCTGGAGGTCAGCGATCTGCATGCGGGCGATGCGAAAGGGGTGTCATTCGATCTGCGCAAGGGGGAGATCCTGGGTATTGGAGGCCTCATGGGCGCCGGGCGAACAGCGGTGGCCCATGCGCTGGCGGGAATGGAGAACATAACGGCGGGCGAAGTCAGGCTTCGCGGAAAGCCGGTTCGCCTGGGTTCACCCCGGGCGGCGAAAGCCCTGGGGATTGGACTGGTGACCGAAGACCGAAAGCAATTGGGACTGATCCTGGAGGCATCTGTGAAGCAAAATATTGTGCTTCCTTCTCTCGAAAAATATGGTCGCGGCCCCTTGTTAAATGGGCGGCGCGAAAATGCCGTGGCAGACCGGGAGATCAAGCGTTTCCGGATCAAGACCGTCTCCCGGAATCAGGCGGTGGGGAGACTTAGCGGCGGCAACCAGCAAAAGGTGGTTATCTCGGCCATGGGCCTGAATGATCCGGAGCTTGTCATTTTTGATGAACCCACCCGCGGGGTGGACATTGGTGCAAAACAAGAAATTTACCATTATATTTCGCAGCTGGCTGCCAGCGGCCGGGCTGTGATCCTGATCTCATCTGAACTGCCCGAACTGCTTGCCCTTAGCGATCGCATACTGGTTATGCGGGAGGGACAAGCCAAGGCTTTCCTGGACCGGTCGGAGGCTACTCAGGAGCTGATTATGAAACACGCGATGGCATGAACCGAAAAGTACTTGAGAATTTCCGGAACTATGGCATGCTGACAGCCTTTGCGCTGATTTGCCTGGTTTTGTCTCTGACCACACCAGGTTTCTTTTCCTTGCAGAACATGACCATTATTCTACGGCAGGTGTCTATTAACGGGATCCTGGCGATCGGAGTTACCTTTGTGATTATCGCCGGGGGCATTGACTTGTCCCTGGGCTCGGTGGTTGCCTTTACCGGTGTAATGGCTGCCTTGTTTGCCCATCCGGGAGAATTTCCGCTGATCGTTCCTCTTGCAGTGGCAGTAACGGCCGGTCTGGCCATTGGCGCGCTGAACGGACTGGTGATTACCCGGGGAACCGTGGCTCCCTTTATCGTGACTCTGGGTATGATGACCATTGCCCGGGGGCTGGCCCTGGTAGCCAGCGGCGGCCGTCCGGTGACCAATCTTTCCGATGGCTTTAATTTTATCGGAGGGGGTGATCTGATGGGAATACCGGTACCCATCCTGATTTTTGGCGGGGTCATCCTGGCCTCTTCCTTTTTACTGAACAAGACTCGGATTGGCCGGTACATGTATGCCGTAGGCGGGAACGAACAGGCGGCCTACGCCGCTGGTGTGCGAGTGAAATCCGTAAAACTGATCGCCTATATGATTTGCAGCGCCCTGGCCGCCGTAGCAGGGATTGTGCTGGCCTCGCGGATCACGACCGGGCAGCCAAATGCCGGGATCGCCTATGAGCTGGATGCCATCGCCGCTGTGGTGATTGGCGGCACCAGCCTGGCCGGAGGCATCGGAAGTATTGGTGGTACCGTATTGGGCGTATTGCTGATCGGGGTGATCAACAACGGGCTTGATCTTTTAAA
>DATCYD010000044.1:0-10388 GCA_036570465.1 Anseongella sp. | reverse complement strand
TTTGCTCCTGACCGTTCCTGGTTTGCCGATAAATTGTACAGGGGTCATCACTATGTCATGATCCGCCTGACAGACGAACAGCTGCAATTGAACATGTACGGTTTGGAAGGACAGCTTCTGGACAACTACCAACTGATAAAAAATGAATCGCATGGAAAATAACGGGACAGCCGTCCGGGAAATCGTTGACCGCTTATTCAGCTTGTATGAAAATCGCGGTCACGAAGAATACGGCGAGGGAGTAACCCAGTTAATGCACATGACCCAATGCGCCCTGCTTGCTGAAAGGGAGGGATGTGAAGATGAGATGGTGCTGGCGGCTTTCTTCCATGACATCGGCCACTTTCTGGAGGGTACGGATGATATGGGCATTTACGGGAAGCAGGACCACGACCGGTTGGGCGGAGAGTTATTGCTGCAATCAGGATTCCCCGAAAGAATGGCAACGCTGGTAGCCGGACACGTGACGGCCAAAAGATACCTGACACTCAAAGAACCTGGATACTACGATCGTCTTTCAGATGCCAGCAAAAAAACGCTGGAATTCCAGGGAGGGCCTATGAGTGAAAAAGAAGCCAGGGATTTTGAAAGCGACCCCATGATGGAAGCCTGTCTGAAGATCCGCTACTGGGATGACGAAGGGAAGGAGACCGGGGTACCCGTGAAAACTGAAGACATAGAACGACTTCGTCAAATGGCATTTCGCTACCTGTTGAAGCTGAAAGAAAATTAATCTCACATAGAATAAAATAATGGCTATAAAACTGGTTGTATTTGATATTGCCGGAACCACGGTAAAGGACGAAGACAAAGTGATTGAAGCATTCCGGGTGAGTTTTGAGGAAGCAGGGTATCCTGTTCCCGCCGAAACGATCAGCCCGCTGATGGGGTATAAAAAAGAAGAAGCTATCCGGAAGGTGCTGGAAGAATCCGACCCGGATATGGGCGATAAACTGGAAGAAAAAATAGCGGCCATTCATTCCGGATTTATCAACTTCATGGTCCGTCATTACCGGGAATCAGCAACCTTTAGTGCTTTTCCCAATACGGAAGAAACCTTTCGGCGTTTGCGCAGGAACGATATCAGTATTGGATTGAATACCGGATTTCCCCGTGTAATCGCCGATGTAATCATGGAACGGGTTGGCTGGATAAAAATGGGATGGATCAATTTTCTGGTGACATCCGATGAAGCCCCTCACGGGCGTCCTCACCCAGATATGATTTTTGACATGATGCGCCTGGCAGGGATTGAAGACGCCGGGGAAGTAACCAAGGTTGGCGACACGGAGGTAGATATCCGGGAAGGACAGAACGCCGGATGCCGTTACGTAATTGGCGTCACCACCGGCGCCTTTAGCCGTCCGGAACTGGAGAAATATCAACCTACACATATCGTGGATGATATTATTGATGTGGTTCCGATCGTCATGCAATAATTTGATACCTGAGAGTCTGCAAGATGAAACTCCTGGAACATGCACGTAAAAAAGTTGCCGGCTGGCCCTATGGCGGTGTTTCTGTGCTTGCTGCCCTGGCAGCCTTTGGTTGCTATACCAGCATGTACGCGTTTCGTAAGGCCATCTCGGCCGCTACCTTTGAGGGACAACAGGAGCTCTGGCAGGTAGATTACAAGGTATGGCTAGTGATTGCCCAGGTAATCGGATATACCATCAGTAAATTTTACGGGATCCGCTTTGTTTCAGAATTGGTTTCCCGCAGAAGGGCAGTCAGTATATTGGTGCTGATTGGGATCGCCTGGTTTGCTTTGCTTGCCTTTGCGGTAGTGCCTGCACCCTGGAATATATTGTTGCTTTTCATGAACGGACTTCCTCTGGGGATGATCTGGGGATTGGTATTCAGTTACCTGGAAGGGCGGCGCTCCACCGAGTTCATGGCGGCGGTAATGGCCGTCAGCATGGTTTTCGCTTCAGGTCTTGTGAAGACGGTGGGACGTGCCCTCATCAGCACTTTTCAGGTTACAGAATATTGGATGCCCTTTTTAACAGGGTTGCTGTTTGTACTCCCTTTGCTATTATTTGTGGCCTGTCTTGAACTGGTGCCTCCCCCTGATGAACAGGATATAAAACTACGTTCACAGCGGAGCGCCATGAACGCCGGTAGCAGGATAAAGATGCTTAGGGATTTTTTCCCAGGTCTTGGTTTAACGGTGGCAGCATACCTGGTCCTTACCGTTATGCGTGATATCCGTGATAATTTTGAAGTGGAAATATGGGCCGGCATGGGCGTTGTTGCCAGTGTCATTTATGCGAAAGTAGATTCGCTGATAGCCTTGCTGGTGTTAATTTTGATGAGCCTGCTTATTTTAATAAAAGATAATCTGAAGGCATTTACCGTTATTCATTATCTGATCCTTGCCGGTTGCCTGTTGTTTGGCGGCACCGCTTTTTTATTCGACCCGGCGACCATCAGTCCGGTGTCATGGATGACGGCCACCGGTCTGGGATTATACATGGCCTATATTCCGTACAATGCTATTTTTTTCGAACGCATGATCGCAAGTTTCCGGGTCAGAGGAAACGTAGGCTTTGTGATGTATATCGCCGACGCTATGGGATACCTGGGGAGTGTAATCATGCTGCTGGTCAAGGAACTTGTGGGGGCGGAAATGAATTGGAGTGATTTTTTCAGAGAGGGAGGTCTGGTAGTCGGGCTATTCGGCAGTGGTTGTGTGATCACTTCCTTATGCTGGTTTCGCTACAAAGCATTCCTGGTTAATAAGGAGAATGAATTATTCTCAACAATCAGGAAAACAATATGAGTAACCAACAACCGTCTGCAATTGTTATCGGCTCCGGTATCGCCGGACTCGCCATTACCCGGGCTTTGTGTAAGCGGGGATATAAAGTAACGGTATTTGAGCGCAATCAACAGGCTGTGGGCGCCTCCATCCGAAATTTCGGTATGATCTGGCCCATTGGTCAGCCAGAGGGTCCTCTGCTGGAAGCGGCATTGTTGTCCCGTGGTATCTGGAAAGAAATTTGTGAGGAATCAGGCATCTGGTATAGTGAAACCGGTTCCTTGCATCTGGCTTATCAGGAAGATGAACTGGCAGTACTGGAAGGATTTGCGACACATAGCCAGGGACATGGTAATTGCACCATGCTGAGCCAGCAGGAAACCTTGCGACGTTCTCCGGCTGTGAATCCGGAGCTTCTCAGGGGAGCGCTTTGGAGCAAGAATGAGATGATCGTCGAAGCCCGCACAGCCATTGGTAAAATTGCGGCCTTCCTGGCAGAAAAGTATCGGGTGACCTTTCATTGGAATACCGCCATTACCCTTGTAGAGTACCCGTTTGTGAGCTCAGCGGAGCGTAGCTGGCATGCCGACCGGATATATATTTGTAGCGGAGCCGATTTTGAGACGCTTTACCCAGATGTCTTCCGGGAGAAGGTTCTTACCAAGTGCAAGCTGCAGATGATGCGTATCACAGCCCAACCGGAGAACTGGCAGATTGGTCCGTCCTTATGTGGAGGATTATCCCTGATTCACTACAAAAGTTTCGCCGTTTCACCTACTCTTGAAACCCTTCGCAGGCGTTACGAACAAGATTATGCAGAATATTCAAAGTGGGGGCTTCATGTCATGGTCTCACAGAACGGCGCGGGTGAGCTCACCATCGGCGATTCTCATGAATATGGTCTGACTCATGATCCCTTTAACCGGGATATGGTGAATCAGCTAATCCTGGATTACCTGAAAACCTTTGCGGTTTTTAGAGACTGGCAAGTGATGCAAACCTGGAACGGCATCTACGCTAAATCTACCGATGGGTCACCGTACCTGGTTGAGAATCCGGAGCAAGGCGTTACCATCTTAAATGCCCTTGGGGGCGCTGGGATGACACTTTCTTTCGGACTGGCCGAAAAACTGGTAGCGGATATTAATGCCCTATGTTAATAACCACGTTTCCTTTTTTCTGACCCGTTTCAACATATCTGTGTGCTTCAACGATTTGGTCCAGGGAATAATACCGGTCAATTAACGGGCTGAATGCACCGGATTCAACCAGATCCTTTAGAAAGAGCAAGTCTTCTTTGTGGATTAACGGAATGGGGAACAGCACTTTTTTCCCTCCGCCCAATGGCGTTACAAGTGCCAGAAGTGGATTCTGTGAAAGATGCCCCAGTTCAGTGGACATGTAAATGCCGCGCTTTTTCAGGAGTGGTTTGCACTTTCCGAAAGAACTTTTGCCTACCGCGTCAAATACAATGTCGAATGTGCTGTCCAGCATGGTGAAATCTTCCTTTTTGTAATCGATCACCTGTCCGGCGCCCAGCGATCTTACCAGTTCCAGGTTTTCGGGGCCGCACACCGCGGTCACTTCCGCACCAAAATGTTTTGCCAGCTGAACAGCCGCCGAACCAATTCCCCCGGTAGCGCCATTGATCAACACCTGGTGTCCTGCCTGGATCTTTGCCGCCCTGAGATTTGCCAGCGCATAATGCGCCCCTTCAGAAATGGGAGCGGCTTCCTGGAAAGACATGTTTTCCGGCATCCTGACTACCGCGTTATTTTCTTTAATGGTCAGGTATTCGGCATTCCCGCCAAAGGTGGAATCATTATAGCCAAATACCTTTTCTCCCGGCTTAAACATCGTTACGGAGTTGCCAACCGCTTCAATTTCCCCGGAAAATTCGTTTCCGAGAACCTGGTTTTTCGGCTTAAACAGCCCGCTAAAAAAACGGGAAACAAAGTATTCGGCGCTTCTGAACCCGCAATCGGTTCTGTTCACTGTGGAAGCATTCACCTTTATCAGGAGGTCTTTCTTCCCCGGAACAGGTTTGGGCACATCTGCAATCTGAAGAACTTCCGGTGGCCCGTACCGGGCGTGAATGGCTGCTTTCATATGTGGAAACGAATTTCGCCAAATTTTGGCAAATATTCACTTCCCGTCCAATTATATCGAGGAAGGCCGGGAGAACTTTGAAGTCGTTTTCCCTATGGCGGTCCGTGTTTCCCCCGCGGCGCCGGTTTCAGCGTGTATTGCTACAAAGGTAGCAAAGTCAGGAATACGATTGAAACGGGCATTCACGGAGTTTTACGTGCGAATTCCCCGGGATATTCAACCCGGAATAGGATAAAAGCGCTTTAGTTTATAACTTGCTCCTCCGAATAGCCTGCCCCGCTCACGAGTAAAAGAAATATGAAAAAAATACTAGTTTACACGCTGCTGACCATTGCGGCCGGTGGTTGGTCCGAAGGGGCAATCGCGCAAGCTGCCTCCGGAACAGGAGCGCTCCGCGAGATCCGGATACAAACGCCGGGACTGATGTTCGATCCGGTCCGTTTCCAGATGCAGCCCGGTGAGACAGTAAAGATCACGCTGGAGAATATTGATGAAATGTCGCATAACCTGGTCATCACGCAACCCGGAGCCCGGGAAACAGTCGTGGTGCTGGCCTTCCTTTTACTCAAAGAAAAGGATCAGCGTGATTTTGTGCCTGATACAAGCCTGGTGCTGGCTCATATTCCGATGTTGCATCCTGGCGAGAAGAAGAGCATTGTTTTTCAGGCGCCGGATAAGGAAGGTGTTTATCCTTATGTGTGCACGTTCCCGGGGCACGGCACGGTCATGTATGGTGCCATTCATGTCACCCGGGGAGAAATGCCGCCGATAGAAAAAGATACTCATATTCCTCCGCGGCATGGCAACGCTGAACATCACCACGCTTCCGCTGGTCTTCCGGCCATGTACCGTACTTTCATGCCTGAGTGCGGACCTGCCGGAATTGCCGTTGGCATGGAGGGAAATGTTAGCTATTGCTGGGACGCGGGACAATGCCGGCTCCGTTATGCCTGGAAAGGCGGGTTCGTCAACCTGGAGAAGAACTGGCATAGTAACGGCAGCAAGAAAGCCGAGTTGGTTGGCGAGGTGTTCTATCGGGAAGGCCCGGAATTTCCCTTTCGCCTGGGAGGCAAGGAAAACATTCCGGAAGTGTCCTTTCAGGGCTACAGCATGGTGGATGGCTACCCGACCTTCCGTTACCAGCTGGAAGGCGTGGAAGTTGCCGAACGAATTACCCCGCTGGATAAAGTTCCGGTTGGCAGAGCTGCGCAGGACGATGCTGCGCATGAAGGGCAGGCCGGTTTTAAACGAACCCTCCATTTTTCCGGGCTGAAGAAAGATCTTTGGTTTTTTAGTGGGGAAACCCGCCGGACGGAAGTTCTGGAAGGCCGTGGCGAATGGGAAGGTAATTATTACCGGATTCCCGCGGGAGATGGAACAGCAACATTCACCTTAATTGTAAAAGACGATCATGAATCATAAGAACATGATGTTTCAGAGCGGTTTGCTTCCGGCAGTTGCACTGTTGACGGGCTTTCTTTTCCTGGCTGGCGGCTGTAAAAATAAACAGGACGACAGGCTCGGGAACTTCTATTCCATCGAAGATATTCCCGCACCGGAAGGGGTCTTCTCCGAAGTTGGCGGACTGGACATCTTACCCAACGGGAACCTGGTGGCTTGTTTCCACCGGGGACAGGTCATGATCCATGATGTGACCACCGGAAAATGGCAGCTGTTTGCCAGTGGCTTGCATGATCCGCTGGGGATCATGGCGGTGACCGATACTCAGCTGCTGGTGATGCAGCGGGCCGAGCTTACCCGTCTAACTGATACGGACGGTGACGGAAAGGCTGACGAGTACCAAACAGTCACGGATGACTTTGGCTTGTCAGGCAATTATTGCGAGTTTGGGTACGGCCCCGTTAAAGATAAAGATGGCAACCTGTATATTTCCCTGAATACTGCCTCGAATGGCGCTGGCATCTGGGATGAACAGCGTGGCCCCGTGAATCCACTGGGACGTCCGGGTCGCATGTATTCGGCTGTTCCCTACCGCGGCTGGGTCATGAAACTGACTCCGGAAGGCAAGCTGGAGCCTTATGCCATGGGCTTCCGGTCACCTGATGGCATCGGCTTTGACGGAAAGGGTAATTTATTTGTCACCGACAATCAGGGTGACTGGCTGGGTACCAGTAAGATGTATCATGTGGAAGCGGGAAATTTCTATGGACAGGTGTCCAGCCTGGTCTGGAAAGAAGGTTGGGATACCGATCCCCTGAAAATGCCCGTGCCTGTTCTGGATTCCATGAGAACACGGGAAGCCATCCTTTTTCCACATAATATTTTTGCGAATTCCCCCACACAAATGGTTCCTGTTCCCGAAGATAGCTTTGGCCCTTACGGCGGGCAGCTGCTGGTAGGGGAGATGAACCATCCAAAACTCATCAGGGTAATGCTCGAAGAAGTAAACGGAGCGTTTCAGGGGGCATGCATCAATTTCCTGGATTCTGCCGGATTGTCTAAGGGCGGGCATCGTCTTGCATTCAGCCCGGACGGAAAAAGCCTCTATGTCGGCAAAACGGCCTATACCTGGGTAGGGGGGAGAGGCATCCAGAAGATTACCTACAATGGAGGTACGCCAATGGATATCCTGAACATGAATCTTACAAAAGACGGATTCAGGTTAACCTTCACCCGTCCGCTGGCTGACACCGTAGGGAACGATCCGGAGGATTATAGTTTCATCCGTTACTATTATGAATATCATCAAAAATACGGCTCTGACAGGATGGATCTTCAGCCGGTTACCGTCAAGGAGGTAGATGTGAGCCGGAACCGCAGAGAAGTTACCCTGCAATTGGACACCATGGCCGCCGGGTATCTCTACGAGCTGACTGTTGATAGCCTGGTCAGCAAGAAGGGGCTTCCCCTGGAGAACCGGAATGTATATTATACCCTGAACAATACCCTGTAGCACAGGGCTGTAACCCCTTTATATCTTTCTCATAGTGGAGCAGGATTACCCCGGAACTGAAGGCTTGGGAGCCGGCCAGACGAAACTGTCTGGCTTCTTGCTTGCCAAAAAGGGGGCTGCCTTCTCCCAGAAGAACGGGGTGGACCCAAAGAAGGTATTCGTCCACCAGGTCCAGCTGCATCAGAGACGAAAGCAGGGTGCGGCTTCCATAAACCATCATGTTCTTTTCTCCGCCGGGTCCCGGACGTTTCAATAGCGCAACTTCCCGTCGTGTGTTTCCGCCTGCCAGCCGGGCATTTTCCCAGCCTGTTCGTATGAGCGTTCGTGAAAAGACAACCTTTTTATACCGGTTCATCATTTCGGCAATTGCCATGTCTTCACGGGGAATGGAAAGGTCAAAGACGGTGGAAGACCAGTAAGAGGCCATGGCCTCATACGTGACCCTTCCCAACAGGATCGTATCGGCTTTGGCCAGTTCCCGGCCGGTGGCTTCAGCCATTTCAGAAGTCCAGTGGCGGAAATGCCAGTCCAGTTCGTTGTTCGGGCCAGCCATAAGCCCGTCGATCGTGACATTAACAGAAGCAACTATTTTTCGCATCTTATTCTCCCCTTTGCAAAGGTAGGCGCTTGCCGTTCATAGGAGCCTGTGTGAATGAGACTTCATAGGGTGCAGATTGCGACTTTGACGGATGTTTCTTATTTTCGTGTTAGGTGACATGTCACCTGTAACCACAATAACGCTCCATGAGAACCAAACATGTTGCCATTTTAGTGCCGAATGAAGCTGTTCCAGCCAGCATCGTGGACCCAAACTATATTTTTTCAGCTGTGAATCAGTTTGTCACTGAATCAGGGAGGGAACCCGCGTTTGATATACACCTGGTAGGTTTAACCCGGAATGTTCAGCTTACCCGTGGCCTGTTCAGCGTCCGCCCCGATTTGCTGATTGATGAAGTTAAAAAGACCGATCTGGTGATTGTCCCCGCCCTGAGTGGTGATATGCGGACCACGCTGGAAATGAACCAGGAGTTTATTCCCTGGATTGTCAGGCAGCACCGGGACGGGGCGGAAGTTGCCAGCCTTTGCCTGGGAGCCTTTCTGCTTGCCTCCACCGGACTCCTGAATGATAAGGAATGTTCTACCCATTGGCTGTATGCCGAGGAGTTTCGCAAGATGTTTCCCGAAGTCCGTCTGGTGGATGGACGCATCATTTCCGACGAACATGGATTGTATTCCAGTGGAGGAGCCAGTTCCTACTGGAACCTGTTGCTGCATATTGTCGAAAAATATGTGAATAGAGAGGTGGCCATACGGGCATCTAAATTTTTTGCTATCGAAATTGACCGGAAAACCCAGTCACCTTTTATCATGTTCAACGGGCAGAAAAAGCACGAAGATGAACCCATCAAGCAAGCGCAGGAATTCATCGAAAGCAATGTTGGCGAAAGGATTTCCGTGGAAGACCTTGCCTTGAAATATGCTATCGGACGAAGACATTTTGAACGAAGGTTCAAGAAAGCAACCAATAATACTCCGGTTGAATACATTCAGCGGGTAAAAATGGAGGCGGCGAAGAAGTTTCTGGAGAACAGTCAGAAAAATGTGACCGAAGTCATGTATGAAGTGGGTTATACAGATGTAAAGGCTTTTCGTACTGTTTTCAGGAAGATTACCGGCCTTTCACCCATTCAATACAGGGGTAAATACAATCGTAAGGCTGCCGTCTGATATCCACCTTAGTCCGGATCATCCAGTGTGAGGGTAGTCAGGCAAACAATTCCTGCAACACTTCACGCGAGCGGATATTACCGAAGTCTTCCAGATGCAGGGAATAGAACTCCAGAAGCGCATCCAGCAATTGTTTTCGTTCATCCACGCTGAACTTCAGATCGGGAAGCTGCTGGTAATCCGTTTCGATCAATTTGCGCCAGCCGGCTCCCGTCGGCGGAGAAAGGTACCAGGAATGGGTCGGAGCCTGTGTCGTGAACTTGCCGTCCAGCAGGTCGAAATAATCGTTTTTGCCTCCGCCCGCCCGGATATCGGGAAAGAAACCGAGGTAACGGGTGAGCCCTGTGAGGAAAACCAAATGGAAATCAGCAACGTTTCCACGGTGATGGTCCAGCCATTCCATGGAGCTGAAAATATACTGGAAAAGCGGCAGGTCTTCTCCTGATTGCTTGCGGATCAGTTTGTAAAGCACTTCACATAAGAAAAGTGTGATCGTACTTTTGATCACATCCAGAGGAACAGAAAAATAAACAGGATGGTTCCGGATTTCTTTTATCCGCTGGATAGAAACCGTGGGTTTATGATAGACCACCATTTCCAGCAGGTGAAGAGGTTGAAGGATATTGAGGGATATGCTGCTGCGTGGTTTCCGGACGCCGTTAATGAGATACGGCTGAAGGCCAAACCGTTCGGTAAATACCTGTGCAATAACACTGCTATTCCGAAAGCGGGTGGTTTTTAGGACAATCCCCCTGGTTTTGTGCAGCATAAGGCAAATGTACAAGGATCCTGCCGTAATTAGTTAACATAGGTGCCCTTTCCTAATAATTTGGTAATAAGCAGGGACGGCAGAACCAGCGTTGCACAAAAAACAGG
>DATCYD010000043.1:0-18945 GCA_036570465.1 Anseongella sp. | reverse complement strand
ACACAATAAATACTATAGCCTATCTCGTGCTGGTTGAGCATGTTTTCGATTATAAATTCAGAAACTTTAGATAATTCCCATTTACGCTACGTTGTGCCCGTAGTTATCGGAATCATAAGCAACTTTGAGGGGCAACTAAGCGCGTTTCGCATACCCTTTTTTGTCCCCTCTTTCTCAGTTTATTTTGGACAGTCACTGGGACACCCCTATCTCAAATCCAACCTTCTTCACAATTCCAATCACTTCCTGCTCACTAACCCCGCTGGATTCAACAGTTAGCGTTTTGTCCTTGCTGTCGGTATCTACTTCCCAATGCTCAATGCCCTTCACATTGTCTAAATGCGGTTTTACGGTAGCTACACAACCACTGCAGTTGATGTTCGTTTTGAACTGCAATTTTTTATTTTCCATTGTATTTAAATTTTGATCGTCGTTTATTTTTTTCCATTTCAGGCGCAAACTGTTGCTCACCACACTAATACTGCTTAAGGCCATGGCCGCCCCGGCAATCATCGGGTTAAGCAAAAAACCATTGACCGGATAAAGGATTCCAGCTGCGATAGGAATGCCAATCAGGTTATAAATGAACGCCCAGAATAAGTTCTGCTTAATGGTAGCCACCGTCTGTTTAGAAAGCCTGATTGCCTGTGGGATCTTAGTCAGGTCCGATGAAATGATCGTCATCCTGGCAACGTCCATCGCGATGTCGCTTCCCTTCCCCATTGCAATGCTCACGTCTGCTGTGGCCAGGGCAGTACTATCATTAATTCCATCACCCACCATGGCCACCGTTTTGCCTTGATCCTGCACTTCCTTTATGAAATCTGCTTTATGTTGAGGCAGCACTTCCGCCTTGTAATGACTGATCCCGGTTTGTCGGGCTATCGCTTTTGCAGTACCTTCATTGTCTCCTGTAAGCATAAACAAATCAATACCCATATCCTGTAATTGCCGGATCGCCACTACTGATGTTTCCTTGATCTTGTCAGAAATAGCCATGACAGAAAGCGCTTTCTTGCTATTGGCAAACCAGATAACGGTGTTGGACTGCCTGCCCCATTCGTCCGCCTGATGCGATAACTCGCCGGCAATCGCGATGTCGTTTTCAGCCAGCAGGTTCCGGTTGCCAACAAAATAGGTTTCATGATCATAGCTGGCCTTGACCCCCTTACCGGTTATGCTATTGAACATCTGCAAAGGGATGCTTGTGGCGTCTTTGAAATACTTTACAACCGCCTCTGCCAGCGGGTGTTCCGACTGCTTCTCCATGCTCAGCAGGATATTTTTCGCCGAATCATCCTGATCCAGCCATTGAATGCCGGAAACCTGCGGCCTGCCTTCTGTAATCGTACCGGTTTTATCCAATACAATCGCGTTTACTTTTCCGGCAATTTCAAGGCTTTCAGCATCCTTTATTAAAATACCGTTTTCTGCCCCTTTGCCAACCCCCACCATAATCGCCGTAGGCGTAGCAAGTCCCAATGCACAAGGACAAGCGATCACCAATACCGTAACAGCAGCCAGCAAACCGTGAACAACACCATGATCACCACCAAGGATCAGCCATAAAATAAAGGTGAGAATAGCAATGCTGATTACCACAGGAACAAATATTCCTGCAATCTTATCTACCAATTTTTGAACGGGCGCTTTGCTTCCTTGTGCATCCTGGACCATGCTGATGATCTGGGCAAGCATCGTTTCCTTGCCTACTTTTACCGCCTGGAACCGGAAACTTCCTTTTTGGTTAATGGTCCCGGCAAAAACCTTTTCGTTCTCAGTTTTCAATACAGGAACCGGCTCGCCGCTTAACATGCTCTCGTCCACATACGAACTACCGGAAGAGACCATGCCGTCCACCGCGATTTTTTCGCCCGGTTTCACAAGGATCGTATCACCCACGTTTACCGCTTCGATGGCAACCTCGTTTTCCGATCCGTCCCGTCTTATTACCATAACGGTTTTAGGCTGTAACCCCATTAGTTTTTTTATGGCCGAAGACGTGTTGCCTTTCGCCTTCTCTTCCAATAACTTTCCAAGTAAAATGAAAGCGATAATAACGGCTGCTGCTTCAAAATAGACGTGGGCCTGCAACCCCCTTTGAAGCCAGAAATCCGCAAAAAGAATGTTGAAAACACTAAACAGGTAGGCAATCCCGGTACTTAATGCCACCAATGTATCCATATTGGCGGACCGGTGCTTTGCCTGCTTCCAGGCGTTTATGAAAAAATCCTTCCCAAGCCACAGCACCACAGGCGTGGAGAGCAGCCACATTATTTCATTGGCATAAGGCATGTCCATAAAGAACATGCCAATCGCCACTACCGGAATTGATAACAGGATGGCCCAGAAGGTTTTATTCTTCAGTTTCCGGAGTTTTTCAGCATGAATGGCCTCAAGCGTTTCCTGCTGATTGGTTTCATCTTCCACCAATAAGTCATAGCCAACGGATTGAACCGCCTTCTGCAGCTGGGCAGCATCCGCCTTATCAGACAAGTATTCTACGATAAGATTACCTGTAGCGAAGTTGACGGAAGCATTTACCACCCCCTTGTGGTGACTAACGATGCTTTCAACACTGCTTGCGCAGGAAGCACAAGTCATGCCCAATACCGGAAATGTTTTCTTAACAGTTGCCATACCTTGTATCCTTTCTTTTACGATACAAAGGTACCCCTCAAAGCAGCAGCTGTTGTTATGTAATTATGGAATTGATTTATAAGATTTACCTGCCTGCAAATGCCTCTTCCAACTGCGCGATGTCCAGCTTTTTCATCTTCATAAAGGCATTGGTCACCCGGCCAACCTTTTTAGGATCAGGATCCTGAAGCATTTCAATCAGCCTTGCGGGCGATACTTGCCAGGAAACACCGAATTTATCCTGTAACCAGCCGCAGGGCCCCTCCGTTCCCCCTTCGGAAAGTTTCTCCCAAAAGTAGTCCACTTCTTCCTGCGACCGGCAATTGATCAGAAGCGATAACGCCTCATTGAAACCAAACGGATGATCCATTGCACTATCCATGACCATCATTTTTTCACCATCGAGGCTAAATTGCGCATGATTGACAGTGCCTTCCTTATCAGGACCTTCTTGCCCGGTGTATCGAGAGATTCCGTCGATTTTTGAGTTTTTGAATATGGAAGTATAAAGTTGTAACGCTTCCTCCGCCCGTCCGGCCTGTTTGCCAACATACATCAGGGACGGAGTAATCTTCTGGCCCACATCTTCCAGCTTGCCCAATGAAAGTTGCCAGGAGAGGCCATACCGGTCCTGGAGCCAGCCATACCTGGGGCTCCAGGGATACTGGTTTATCGGCATCAGGATTTTTCCCTTTTCCGAAAGACTTTCCCAAAGCCGGTTCACCTCTTCTTCAGACTCACAAACCACAAAAAAGGAAATGGACGGATTGAGTTTAAAAATCGGTCCACCATTCAGAGCAATGAATTCATACCCCGCCAGGGCGAATTCCGCAGTCATGACCTTTCCTTCCGGTTGTCCATGTTGCTCAAACCCTTCTTTTCCATACCGGGTTACTCGTCCTCTTTCGGATCCCGGGAAAAGCGATGCGTAAAATGTTGCTGCTTCTTCAGCCTCGCTGTCGAACCATACGTGGGGGATAATCTTTTGCATCATATCTATTTATTATGTTGATAATACAAACATAAGGTATTCAAGCGCTATCGGCAGGGCTGAAATGCGACAATTCACAGGGCCTGTCGCGACATTTCTGGTTCCTGACCTGCCGTATTCGCCCCCTATAGTTGTCGCATCAACACAGTACATTTTTCAAGGAGTGCATCTACCTTTACCTGATCATTCACGAAATAAAAAACAATGCAAACAAAAACAGAAAGTACACGGACAACAGGTTTTTTAACTTTATTCGACCTGCAAACCACTTTTTTTAAACGTGCTATCGAAGGCGTTTCTGAAGCCGACCTGCATAGCCGGTTAAATACGAAAGCAAACCATATGGCGTGGCTGGCTGGGTCCGCAGTTCAACAACGTTTCCTGATGTGCTCTGAAACAAATCCCGGGCTAAAGCAAACAGGCGGAGAACTTTTCAGCAATCATCAGGGGATCCAGGATGAAGCCATCTATCCCAGTGCGGAAATCTATTTAAAAGATTGGGAAAGGGTTAGCCCGGCGGCCAGACATGCTTTAGTCATGATCGATGATGCAAAACTGGACAGCGAATTTGACGCCATGCCTATGAAAATGAGTTATTATGACCTGATCTCCTTCACGATTTACCGGGAAGCGAACCTCATTGGCCAGCTTGCCCTTTGGAGGAGGCTTCTGAATTATCCGGCGATCCGGTACGATGGGTAACTGCTTGCAACGTTGGGGGTCACATCATGCGGTGAACCTTCGTGGTCTGTTGTCACAATAATTTCATGAACGATGCACCTTCGCCAAACCGATAGCTGAGGGTGATTTCGTGAGTGCCATCGTTGACCTGGCCCAACCTGTAGCTTTCCAGGCCGAACTGGTAGCTGTAGCCGAATTGCAGACGACGGCTAGGAAAGATAGTGAGAATGGCGCCCATTTCATTGTTGGTGCGGTAGTTCATGCCCAAGCCTAGCCGATCCTTCATATACAGAATGGCGGAAAAATCGGCATGCAAGGGGATGTTTGGCGCATGGGAAGCGAGGATGGCCGGTTTTATTTTCAGGTTTTCCCCGAGGGGAGCCAGGTAACCCATGGCGAAGTAATAATGGTTTTTCCAATAGCGCGATCCTTCTTCTGAAGCCCTTCCCAGCTCGCGGAAACTGATACGCGGTACAGAAAGACCCATATAAAACCTTTCTGGAATAAAGTACATCAGGCCGAGGCTGATAGTTCCTACGGTTTCCATGATGTCGTCCTGGAAAAGCGGGTCGGCGGGGTCGAGATTGGAATACCGGGCCTCGTACCTGCGCAAGCCGAAACCCATGGAAGCGGCTAAATACTCTGTTTCCGACAGGCGGACGGATGCCGGGAGACATGTAGGCGCCTCCCTCGTAAACGGTGACAAGGGCTTCCCTGATCCGGGGCAGGGGTGTTTGCTTGGAAATATATCCGCAAGCCCCGGCGCAGAGTGATTCAAAAATCTTTTCAGTATTGTCATAAACGGTGAGCATGACCACCTGGCATTTTGGAGCCCGTTTGCGGATGAGTCGTACACCTTCGATGCCATCTGCTCCCGGCAGGCCGATGTCGGAAAGAATGATATCAAGGTAGATCCCATCGTTCCAACCGGCGATGAAATCCTCAACTGATGCCGATTCCAGCGGAACCGAGAATCCGGCTTCCCGGCTGAAATATGCTACCACCGATTGCCGGACCATGTTGTCGTCTTCGATAATACCCAGCCTGATCATGGTGCTAAGGTAAGAGATTGTTCTGATACACTTATCCCCCAGATAGGGGAGATGGAAATACCGGAATTAATTGTAATTTTAACTTTATGATATGATCCGTACCTGCTGTATTATATTATTGTTTCTATTACCTGGAGTGGTTTCGGCACAGAAGAGCTCTCTGGAGTTCAACGAGGTGCGCCTGCCGAAAAACTTTCCTGCCTACAATATCCGGTTTGCCGAACAGGATGAAGCCGGACTGCTATGGTTCGTTTCCGGAAATGGTCTTTACCGGTTTGATGGAAATCATCTGTTACATTTTGGCCTCAGAAGCAACCCGGCGCTCCCTTCATTCCCGGTTACAGCGATGAAAGCCGGACTGGACGGCAGCCTTTGGCTGGGCTTTCGCAATGGGGCAGCGCGTTTCGACCTGAAGAACTGGTGCATCGAGCAGGTATTTGCTGCTGATTGGGACAGCCCCGAACCCAGAGACCGGAATATCTGTACCATTTACCGATCGCCTGGTGGGAAAGTCTATTTTGGCACAGAAAGTGGAAAACTATTCGTTTTTGAAGAGGGAATGCTGGAACTGGTGCTTGATATGACCGGCATCTATCGCCAGAGTGGTCGTTTTGCCGGAATCATGACCATCCAGGAACCTTATCCGGGGGAGTTGTGAATTACTACAGGTAACGGCATGCTGGTCTATTTGCCGGTAACCGCGTCAGGGTATGGTACTCCGACCTATTATAAACCCCAGGTAGCCCTTAACCGGGGCATAGGAAGTATTTGTTTTGGACCGAAAGGGAAATGTATTTTCTCCGTTGTTTCAAAGGGGATTTACCAGTTGGGTACCAGGGAGTTAATGAGGACAGTGGGAGACAGATTCCTGGATATGAATTCGAAAGTGACGAAGGGTCTTGTACAAGAGCTTACCCTGCCGGAAGGCGCTACAGGAAGCGCTCATGCGCCCTTTTATATTCCGGGAAGGAAAAGTACATACGATGGCCGGAATCCTTCTGCAAGAGAGATAGGGCTGATTGCTGACCCCTCGGAAGGGGCAAAAAATATTTACACCTATGATTTTTTAAGTCAGACATGGCGTCTTGAAACACCAGCGCGTCCGGTTAGTTTTCCAGGGAGCAAATTGCATGGCGTTTCCACCAACCCGGCGGCTACTTTCGTGTGTTCCGCCGCAGGCATTACTTCGCTGCGGTTCCGGGATCAGGCATTGACACCCCTGCTGAGCGGTTTCAATAATCCCAACAGCATTCGTTCGGTTTACAAAAGTTCTGAAGGCGACCTTTACATAGGATCATATCGTGACCGGTTTATACGTTTCAACGAAGCAACGGGAGAAGTAACCCACCTTTCGCCCATGTTTATATACAGCATCCTGCCCTGGAGTGCCGATACGCTGTTACTTGCCACCGAAGGGAATGATCTGCAATGGTATCTGCCCCGGGAAAATCGCTTTGAACAGATCCATACAAACAAAGCTCAGCTGGCTGCTGAAGGCCTGGCCATCGACGCGAATGTGACAGCGCTTCACCGGGTAAATGATACATTGCTTTGGGCGGGCACATATCAGGGAGCATACCTGATAAATCCACTGCGCGGCACTGTATATAATGTAGTAACGGGTTCCGGTTCCAGACTTCTTCAAAGTTCGAAAGTATATGACATTCTGTCCATTCAGGAAAACGGAGGCAATCCTTTTGGGAAGGGGGAAGTGAGTAATCCCCGAAAGGTTCTCTTTGCCACCACCGCCGGCGTCTTTGAATTAAACCTGGCGGATGGGCAGGTCAGCTATTTTTTGAATGAGAATGCATCGGAAAGCAATCGGAATACCGAGGTGTTCTGCATGCAGCAGGTTGGGGATATGATATGGATGGGCACCGGCGGTCGCGGGCTGACGGCAGCTGGTCCGGGCGGCCGGCTGGCTGATATGGACTGGCTGAACGGCGAGCTGGCCGGAAACGTTGTTTTTTCGATGACCCGCTCGGGTGGTTCACTGCTTGTTGGAACAGGAAAGGGACTGAGCGTTATTGACCTGGCTGACAGCAGCGTTATTAATTATACGACTCTTAACGGACTTCCGGCAGGGGAATTCAATCATTCAGCCGTATTTGGAGATAGTTTGCAAGCTTATATGGGAACCGTTAACGGGTTGGTCCGCTGGCAGGCTGCCGGTTTACTTACGGATAAAGAAGAAACTGACCTGCGGGTATATATAACACGTTTGCTTATTTCTGACCGGGACAATCAAAAGCGGTCCCTTTACCGCTTTCCTTATCAGCAAGAGAATCCTGAAGGTATTTCTATTCCTGCGGGTATCAGCTATTTTTCGGTCAACTTCAGCTCACTCGACGAGGATATTGGTTTGCTGGCCTTGTATTATCGCATCGACCCCTCCGGGAGCTGGAACGGGATTGATCGTCGCGGCGAAATTACCTTTGTTGAAACTAAACCTGGTAATTACCGGTTGGAGCTGGCCGGGCGTGCTCCTGATGGAACCTGGATCACAGATTTGCTGAGCATTCCCCTGCAGGTAAAGCCAGCCTTTCACCAAACCTTGCTGTTCAAAATTCTGATGATGCTGATTCCGGTGCTGCTGGTGGCGCTGGTATTCCGGTATCGTGAGATTCAGCTGCAAAAGGAGCGGAGGTTACGTATTAAAATAGCTGATGACCTGCATGACGAAGTAGGGAGCTCCCTGACGCGCATCTGGCATCAGGCCTCCCAGGCAATCCCTGTTATGGAGCAACGTAAGCCATTGCGGGCAATCTCCGAAACCAGCAGGGAGGCTATTGCCACCATGAGCGATATTGTATGGTCCATTGATGCCCGTTTTGACACATTGCGCGATCTGATCATGCGCATGAAGGATTATGTTTACAAGCTGGAAGACGAGCTGGAGATTATGCTGAGCTTTAGTGTCAAGGGAAAGGTGGACGATAAAAAGGTAAGTCAGATTGTCCGGCAGAATCTTTTTCTGCTTTTCAAGGAAGCCATCAACAACGCGATGAAACATGGCAGCGGAGGTGAAATCGCAATCCGGATGGAGGTTTACGAGCAAATCATGCTGCAGATCGTAAACCGGTGCAATGCCAACTCAAACAGTGCAGGGACAGATGACACCAGGTCGCTCTCGGATGCATCCCTGTGTCCGGTGCAAGGGGGGAGAGGGTTGCAAAATATGCGCCGTCGTGCCGCCAATATGCATGGAACCCTTAACGCACAGCTTACCGGAGACGAGTTTCAGCTGACTGTCTGGGTTTGACGGTCGATTTTGGGCACGGTTTAACCACTCCATAATATTCGTTTGCATTGATTGGTAAGACTTTATTATAAAATTTTATCGCGGTTGCTTGTTAATCCGGCAAAGTTACTAACTTAGGGGTACCGGAATTGATCCGGCTTTGCGATGCCTTAGGGCAAACCTTTGCAGAATCTAACCAATTTTGCAATTCCAGGACCAATATGTGAGAAACTTATGCAAAATGTGAAGCAGAAATCCCCTGATGACACAGAAGTGTTGAAAAAGTTGTACCGGAACTATTGTGAACGGATGATTTATTATTCCCGGCAGATCACAGGCGATGAAGAAACAGCCCGCGATATTGTTCAGGAATCATTTATGATTTACTGGAAATCAAGGCATAACGTTTCATGCGATGAAAAATCCATCCGGAATTTCCTGTACGTTACCGTTAAACACGCTTCTTTAAAATGGCTTCGCAGGCAATCGATTGCAGAAGACTATTTGAATAGCCGGCGGAATGATTCAATAGAGGAACCCGGCGTGCTGAATTCCTTATTCAGGGCAGAAATCATCGGGCGTGTGCAACGTGTGCTGGAAGATCTTCCCGACGGATGCCGGCGCGTGACCCTTCTCAGCTATATAGAAGGAAAGAGCAACAAGGAGGTGGCCAGTCAGCTTGCCATTTCGGTGAATACCGTAAAAACGCATAAGCAACGTGCAATACGCTATTTTAGGTCCTGCCTTTCCAGAGATTTTTATTTTTTGTCACCCTGAATGCGAACTAAAGGATCATAACATTAAGACAAGTTTAACCTGTAACCCAATAACCTTAAAAGCAAAATATGAATTCATCACGACTCTGGCTGAATTTATGGGTCTTCTTGCTGGCGGCGATCCCTGTGCCGCTTTTGGCAGGCAAGAAGGTGCAAACGTTTACTCAATACACGGCAAACAGGGTTTCTTCAGAAGTTTTGGTTGGGAAACCTCCGGCCCAGCAAACCATTAGCGGAACCGTTGTCGATCCGGGAGGGATTGGATTGCCGGGAGTGAGTGTGGTGGTCAAAGGGACTTCTCACGGCACCATGACCGATGAAAACGGCAATTTTTCCCTTCCCGCGGTGGAGGACAATGCCATCCTGGAGATTTCCTATGTCGGATATAAGACCCAGGAAATTTCGATTGCGGGTCAATCGGTACTGAAAATAACGCTTGCCGAAGATACCGAGCTGTTGGAAGAAGTGGTTATTGTCGGATACGGTACGCAGAAGAAGGAAAGCGTTACCGGGTCCATTGTCCAGGCATCAGAAGAGGAATTGAAGCGGACCGGCAACACCCCTGATCTGGCGCAGGCCCTCACCGGCCAGCTGCCTGGCATTGTTACTCTTACCTCATCCGGTGAGCCGGGTGGGATTACTACAGGAGAAAGCGCTACCAATATCTTTATCCGCGGGCAGAATACCTGGAACGGTGGACAACCGCTGATCCTGGTAGATGGGGTGGAACGAAGCATGAACAATATTGATGTGAACGAGGTGGCGAGTATTTCGGTACTGAAAGACGCCTCGGCTACGGCCGTATTTGGAGTGAAAGGCGCTAATGGTGTGATCCTGATTACCACAAAAAGGGGGATCGTAGGGAAGACCAAGCTTAGCTTTAACTACACTGCCACTGGCAAATCTCTCTCCCGGCAGCCTGATAAGCTTGACTCCTATGGAGCGATGATGGCTAAAAACGAGATCATTGAACGGGAAGGCGTGTTGAACGAACCGTCATGGAACGCATATGTACCGTATGAGATCGTTCAGCGCTACCAGCGGCCGCAAACGCCGGAGTACAGCGTCATTTACCCGAATGTGGATTGGGAAGAGGCCATGTTTAAGGACCTTGGCTTATCGCACAAGGCAACCTTGAGCGCCCGTGGTGGCAGCAAAGCCATTCAGTATTTCGGCTCTCTGGCCTATCTGAATGAGGGGGACTTGTTCCGGGATTATGACAATGGCAAGGGTTACAAGCCTAATTATAATTTCAATCGATTTAATTTTAGAAGTAATATTGATGTCAATCTGACTAATACCACCAAGGTAAAACTGAACTTTTCAGGATATTATAGTCAGAAGAATACCAATTACAACAACGAGGGAAGTACCAGCAGGGCAGACCAGTGGATGTGGGCGGCCACCTATTTTCTGGCGCCTAATCTCTATTTGCCCATGTACGAAGACGGCCGTTGGGGTGCATACCAGGAAGGCGGTAACAATACGGTGAATCCACTTGCGGTTGTTTATAATATCGGTATCCGGGAAACCCGGTCCACGCAGCTCAATTCCGATTTTCATGTGGAGCAAAATATGGATTTTCTCACCGAAGGGCTCAAAGTGGTGGGTTCACTGTTTTATGATAATTCCATCCGTTCCGAAGGGGGCATTTTTGATGTTCAGAATAGCATACGCCCCGGCGAAGCGCGGACCAATGTACCTTTTAAGCAGATTTATCCCATGCTTTACGAAGGTCCGGATCAGGATCCCAGCGAATATACCTTGTTATTACCCATTGGGGACGAAGAGTATGACTGGGTGTTGCGGCCATGGTCGGTCCGGCAGGAATCGATCGGCGCTGATAACTGGTCTTCCTATATTCCCATTACCCGGAGGCTGATGTATCAGTTCCAGATGCAATACGCCCGCACCTTTTTCGATGTTCATAGTGTTTCCGCCATGGGTGTATTTAAACGGGAAGAATATGCCCGGGGAAGCATGTTCAAGAATTTCCGCGAAGATTGGGTATTCCGGGCCACATACGATTATGATACCCGCTATTTGTTTGAAGTCAACGGCGCGTATAACGGATCGGAGCAATTCGGTCCCGGTTACCGGTTTGATTTTTTCCCTTCGGTAGGACTCGGCTGGTATCTTTCCAACGAATCGTTTTTTGACGTGAGCTGGATTGACCAGTTGAAATTCCGTTTCAGTACGGGGAAAGTGGGTGACGATAATGTCAGCGGTGGGCGCTGGCTCTATGCTTCGCAGTATGGCTATGGAGGAAGGTCACGGCTGAACGATGGTTCCAACGGATGGAGTCCTTACTATTTTTACCGGGAATCGGTCATCGGGAATCCGGATGTACACTGGGAAACCGCACTGAAATCCAATATTGGTATTGATCTGGGGCTGCTGAAAAACATGTTTACCGTAACAGCGGATTATTACTGGGAAGATCGTACAAACATCCTGATGTCGGGCGGAAGCCGGAACGTGCCTCCTTTTTTCGGGGCTACGCCGCCAAGCGCGAATCTGGGACATGTTAAGTCGAAGGGATTCGAGATTGAGCTTGGTTTTAAGAAAAGACTGGGGCAGTCAGCTGGCGTCTGGGCAGACCTTGCATTTACCCACAATGAGAATGTGGTTATTGAACGGGATGATCCCCCCCTGCAACCTGAATACATGAAAGCAGCAGGCTATCCCATCGGCCAGCAACGACGGTTGATCAGTTCGGGATTCTATAATAATTGGGATGAGATTTATGCCAGTATTCCAACCGAGACGAATGATCTGCAAAAACTTCCTGGTTATTATGACCTGGTCGATTTTAATGCTGATGGCATTATTAAGTCGAATGAAGATTCTGCACCGATCGGTTATTCGGGCATCCCCCAAAACACCGCTAACCTTTCTATTGGCGCTGATTACAAAGGGTTTACCCTGATGCTCCAATTTTACGGAGTGAACAATGCCAATCGCTATATCGGCTTCAACAACTTTCAGAACGATATAGATGTCGTGTTCGGACATGTGAGTGATTACTGGTCAAAGGATAATCAGGATGCCAGCTCGTTCCTGCCCCGCTGGAAAACACAGGCAGAGAACGTGGGGGATTATTTCCTTTACGACGCATCTTATATACGTCTGAGGACCGCTGAGATTGCTTATAATTTTGACGACCTGGACTGGTTGAAACGAGCCAATATATCAAATATGCGTTTGTTTCTGAATGGTACTAACCTGTTCTTCTGGTCCAGTCTTCCGGATGACCGGGAAGGTACCTATTCCGGGGGAGGCGGTAGCGCCACCCAGGGAGCTTATCCTACGGTGAAGCGAATTAATCTGGGAATTGATCTGTCGTTTTAATTTGGAGAAGATGAAAAATAGTCAGAAAATATATCGTAATATTCTTTGTGCGATGCTGTTCGGATTAACCCTGACAGCTACGTCCTGCGAAGATTATCTGGACAAGTCTCCCGAAGCCGATATTTCGGAAAAGGATGTGTTCGGTAACTTCATCAGTTTCCAGGGATTTGTTGAGGAAATGTACAACTGCATCATGGACCCGAACAAAGGCGGGGCCTGGAATGTGTATTTGTTTGCCGATGAAACCTTGAACAATAAGCCGTACAACTTTGACAACGGCAATTATTGGGGAAGTGAGGGTTATTTTTACGGACAATCGGTGCGGACGACTGATAATAATCCGCGGACCAAACGAATCTGGGAATATGCCTGGTATGGTATCCGGAAGGCCAATGTGGCCCTTGAAAAACTGGAACAGGAGGGCTTGTTTGAAGGCACCCAGGAAGAACGGGATCACCTGAAGGGACAGGCGTTGTTCTTCAGGGGCTGGTTTTATTTTGAGCTGGCGCGTTACTGGGGTGGAATGCCTTATATTACCCGGGCGCTGGATCCCAACGAGGATATGACCGCAGAAGAATTCAACCGGCTGAATTTCCAGGAATGTGCGCTTAAAATGGCAGCTGATTTCAGGGCGGCGGCCGATGTGCTTCCCAATCATTGGGACGAATCTGGTCCCGGTCAGCGGACATTGGGACATAACAGGGACCGGATCAACAAATTTCATGCGCTTGGTTATCTCGGCAAAGCGCTGCTGTATGCCGGCAGTCCGATGATGAATGAAGAAGCAACCGGCAGCAATACATTTAACCCGGAACTCTGCAAACAGGCTGCTGACGCTTTCGGCGAATTGCTAAAACTGGCCGACGAGACCGGAATCTATAAGATGCAATCCTGGGATACCTGGACCGATTGCTTTTGGCGATGGAACAATGAACGTCCCGGCGGCACCGAGTGCATCATGATGCCTACGATTTATAACCGAAGCCGCGTTCGCTGGTCAACACTGGGCGCTACAGTACCTTCATCCCTGGGCCTTAACAGCGGATCTAATGCCGATGTTCCTGCCCATAATTTTACAAAGAATTATGGCATGGCAAATGGGTTGCCCATTAGCGACCCGGCATCCGGATATGATGCTTCCGATCCATGGACAGGACGGGATCCCCGTTTTTACAAGGATATTGCAGTTGATGGCGATGAGATATTTGCTTCCTCCGGTCCGGATCAGTACGCTCAGTTATACACCGGCGGACGACACCGTTCACAGATCAATCCACCCAGTGTAACCGGCTATTATGCCAAGCGCTATTCGCCGCTGGGTGCGGATTTTTCCGTGTCCCGCGCCGGGGGATTGCAAGCATACGTGCCATATCTGCGTCTTGCAGATATTTACCTGATGTATTCGGAGGCGGTGTTGTTCAGTCCCGGCGGTAGCCCTCAAAGCACTGCAAGCAATTACAGCATGACCGCGGAAGAGGCCCTGAACGTGGTCAGGAACCGTGCGCAACTGCCCGGTGTGGATAGCAAATTTACTGCTTACAATCAGAAATTCTTTGAGCAACTGGTGATGGAACGGGCGGTGGAACTGGCCTTCGAAGGTGCCCGTTTCTGCGATTTGCGGCGGTGGAACCGGAATGGGGACCCCAGGTATCTGAACAAGACTGCCATCGATTTTGACCGCGGACCCGGCGGAAAGCCTATTAACCTCGTAGAACGTGTGGTAGTTAAACGGAAAGTTGAAAAGAAACACAACTGGTTGCCCATACAAGTGGATTTTACCAACCTGTATGAAGGTTTTCCTCAGAATCCGGGGTGGTAAATTATTAACTGAAAACCAATAAATGATGAAGGTCAAACACACCATAATATTCATTCTCCTGGGCGTTGCGGCCTGGTGCTTACCGGGACGGGCGCTGGCACAGGAGAAAGTCAGGATCGAATCAACAGTCAGTGATTCCAGGGGGAGACCGCTGGCAAACGCAGATGTTTACAGCGGTCGCGCTCATACTCAAACCGACGCCAACGGTCGTTTCACCATTGAGATTGAACAGGGAAACAGCCTGATCATTGAGGCGCCAGGTTACGAAAAAACCACCCTTTCCTATGCTGCTGCCCGTAACGGGGATTCAGTAAGCATGGAGCCTGATGATCCTTTCTTTGGAGATGAAACGCCCGTTCAACTAGCTTTCCGCGAAAGTAGCCCGGGAGAAGTTATTGGAGCTGTAAGCACAGTAAACGCCGATGAGGTCAATGAAGTGGATAATACTATTTGGGCGGGAAATGTGCTCACCGGACGGACCCTGGGGATGTATGGCAGCAATCGCATCCGT
Organism: Anseongella sp.; assembly: GCA_036570465.1. Lineage (GTDB taxonomy): Bacteria > Bacteroidota > Bacteroidia > Sphingobacteriales > Sphingobacteriaceae > Anseongella. The sequence continues at coordinate 3,883 of DATCYD010000043.1, read as the reverse complement.
GGCATCGGTATTGGCATTGATATTGCCGACCTGACCGGAAGCGGGCTGAATGCGGGCAATGCCATGTTTGTGGTGGACGGATTGCCGCGCGATATCGATAACCTTCGCCTCTCAGAGATCGAAAGCATTACCGTACTGAAAGATGTTAATTCAGCGGTCCTGTATGGCAGCGCTGCCGTGAACGGTGTCATCCTGATTACCACCAAACGGGGTGAAGCCTTTAAGCAAAAAGCCAACTTTGCAGTCAACTATGGCGTATCTACGCCCAAAGAGATGCCTGAATTCCTGAATTCGGCAGATTATATGACTTATTTCAACCAGGCCCGTGAGAACGACGGACTTGAGGAACAGTATAGCCAGGAGACCATACAAAATTACCGCACCGGCAACCCCTATCGTTATCCGAGTGTCGATTATTATTCTGATGAATACTTGCGGTCTTATAAGCCCTATTTCGATGTCATGGGAGAATTTTCAGGGGGAAATGAGAATGCCCGGTATTATTCGAATATTGGCTGGAACTCGGTGGGCAGCCTGATGGAATTCGGGGACTGGTCAAATGCGCGGTACAATACGTTTAATGTCCGGGGCAATGTTGATCTGAAAGTCAACGACTGGATCAATACCTCCATTGACGGAGTAGGAGTTTTTGCCAACGATCGCAGTCAGCGCGGGAATTACTGGAATGATGCCGCCTCTGACCGTCCGTATGAATACGCGCCGCTGATCCCGATCGATCTCATTGATCCGGAAAATGATCTGTTGCGGGGGCATAAGAACGATGTGAATGGTGAATATCTGCTGGGTGGCAATTCCAATTATATCAATACCCCATTTGGCTATGGCTACGCCGGTGGAGTTCAGGACCGGGTTGAACGCAAGTTTTCCTTTAATAACCGCATTAACTTTAATTTGTCCGCGCTGGCCGAAGGACTGAGTTTTCATACCAATATCAGTTTTGATTATTATACCCGCTATAACCAGACGATCAATAACGAGTTTTCGGTATATGAGCCAATCTGGGCCGAAGACGAAGACCGGATCGTGGATCTGGAACAGCATGGAAAAGATGCCCGTCCCGGCACCCAGGCCGTGGGGTCGCCTTTTTTTCGCCGTCGTTTTGGCTTTTACGGGATGTTCAGCTACGACCGGGTGTTCGGTGAGCTGCATCATTTTACGGGATCGTTACTCGGGTTTGGAAGCAATTTCAAGGAGCAAGGCAATTTCCAGGGAGTGAAGCAGGCCCACATGGGCTTCCGTGCCGCCTATACCTATGACCGTAAATACATGGTTGACTTCAGCAGCGCTTATGTAAACTCGGTAAAACTGGCCGAAGGCAACCGGGGAGGGTTTTCTCCTTCTCTGGGTCTGGCCTGGCTGATCAGCTCGGAAGATTTTATGTCATCGGCCTCCAATGTCGATTTTCTTAAATTAAGGCTGTCTGCCGGGATCATCAATTCTGATCAACCCATCAATGGCTTTTATTATTATGATAACCGATACGGAGGGTCCGGCAGTTATAACTGGTATGAAGGCACCCGAAGCAGGGGAGGGGTTGCCTCCAGCTGGAGCAGCAATCCAAATCTGGGCTTTGCCAAACGAAACGAAATTAATTTCGGCCTGGAAGGGTTGTTCTTTGGCAGTGCGTTCGGAGTGGAAGCCAATGTTTTCTATGAATTATACAATGATCTGGTTACCCGTCCTGTTACCCGCTATCCCAGTTTCTACAATGATTTTATTCCCTATGAGAATTTCGGCTCGGAAGAATACAGGGGCGCTGAACTGGGGCTGAGCTATTATAAAGCGGCCGGAGACTGGAAAATTTACGTGGCCGCCAATATGCTTTATGTGACTTCTGAACAAAAAAAGGTGGACGAGGTCTTTGATAATGATTACCAGTACCGTGTGGGACACCCCGTGGATGCCACCTTCGGCCTGGAAGCCATCGGTTTATTTCAGGATCAGACCGATATTGACAACAGCCCGATCCAGTCCTTCGGCACCCCGCTACCCGGAGACATTAAATACAGGGATCAGAACAACGACGGCGTCATTGACTCCAATGATGAAGTTTTTCTGCGTCGCTGGCAGGCGCCGTTCTCAGGTGGGCTGCAGGTGCGTCTGTCCTATAGGAACGTTACCCTGTTCGTGATCGGAGAAGGCCGCCAGGGTGCGAAGAATTTCAGGGAAGGAAATTACTACTGGGTGGATGGAAACGATAAATATTCAAATGTGGTGCTGGATAGCTGGACACCGGAGACCGCGGGTACGGCTACGTACCCCCGCCTGAGTTCACAATCAAACAGCAATAATTTCCGGAGATCCACTTTCTGGTTGTATAAAGACGATTATTTCCAGGTGAGAAAAATTCAGCTTAGCTGGAAACTGCCCCAACGGGTCATGAAGTCACTGCTGATGAAAGACCTGAACTTGTTTGTGGACGTTACCGATCCTTTTCAGATTGCTAAAAACCGTCGGATCAGGGATCTCCGGGTGGGGAATGAGCCCTACCTCCGTACCTTTTCAATTGGTGTAAAGGCAGATTTTTAACGCTGTAAAAATAACAACGATGAGATCAAATACCTCCTTACCGATACTGCTGGCCCTGGTGCTGACCATTTCGTCCTGTGAAATGCTGGAGCCGGAACTGGATAACCATAGTACCCTGGACAGGGTCTATAAAGATCCTGCCTATGCCGAAGGGTTGCTCCTGAAGGCGTACTCGCTTATTCCGACCAACGATTACCTCTATGACGAAGTGGCAACGGACGATGCCGTAACCAACGACCGTCTGAGCTCATTTCTACGGATGGCCACAGGCGAATGGTCAGCTACTTATAATCCGGAGAATCTTTGGGAAGACTGCAATGAAGCCATTCTGTATATCAATCAGTTTCTGACAGTAGTGGAAGAAGTGGAATGGAAATGGACGAATCCGGAACTGAATGATCTGTACATCCGTCGTTTGAAAGGGGAGTCTCTGGCACTCCGGGGAATGTTCAAGTACTTTCTGATGCGGAATCATGCAGGTTACGGCACAGGGGGTGAGTTGCTGGGAATCCCGATTTACAATGAATTCATAGAAGACCAGGAAGATTTCGCAAAACCCAGAGCCAGTTTCGCCGAATCACTGAGCAGCGCGTATGCAGACCTGGATGAAGCGTTGAATTACCTTCCCCTGGATTACGGGGATGCCGGGGACCTGGATGATTTACCTCCGGGTTTCGACGGCATTTCGGATGAGGACTTTTACAATGACGTGTTCGGGGACTTTACCCAACAAAGAATGAGTGGCCGGCATGCAATGGCCATGAAAGCCAGGCTGGCCCTGCCGGCCGCCAGTCCGGCTTTTAATCCGGATAACAATCCGGCTCTTTGGGAAAATGCCGCCAACCTGACGGCTGAACTGCTGGACGATATCGGCGGACTGGGAGGCCTGGATGAGAACGGGCACAAGTTTTACCTGAAGGGTCAGGTGAACGCGGCAGACATTACCTCCGGTGACCGGACAGACCTGGCTGAGATCCTTTGGAGGAGGCCCATTTATTCTAACAGGGAAAGGGAACAAAATAATTTCCCGCCCTCGCTATATGGGGATGGAAGGATCAATCCGACACAAAACCTGGTGGATGCATTTCCCATGGCTAACGGCCTGCCTATCGGGAATCCTGCTTCGGGTTACGATGAAAATGACCCCTATGCCAACCGCGACCCTCGGCTTTCCCTGTACATTGTGTATGATGGGAGCACGATGAAGGGGGAAACCATCCACACCGGCCCCGGAACCGGGGACAACGGACTGGATCAGGTGCAAAATTCAACCCGGACAGGTTATTACCTGAAAAAACTGCTGCGTGAAGACGTGAACGTGAATCCTTCATCT
>DATCYD010000042.1:0-5887 GCA_036570465.1 Anseongella sp. | reverse complement strand
CAGTTATCAAACGATCTATCATTCTCTCTTCTATTCTATCCATTCTATTGAACAACTCTTTGAACTGTTGATGAATAAGAACCTGGAAGAATTGGATGCCGCTGTCCTGCCGGCGCGTTACCAGGAGGTCATGACAGCGGTCAGGGATCTTACCCGTTTCAGTGATAGGTTGGAACAAATAGATACTGGTGGCGATCAAAATAAAGCGTTTTCCGGGAAGCTTCAATATGGGGGTGTATATGAATTAGTGACCCAGGTTGACTCCTTGCGCCATTCCTGTTTTGATGAACGCCTGAAGGCGCTAATGGCTGAATACAAACGCCGGGTCAGGGAACTCCGGATACTGACCAATTTGCTGCATTATGCGAAAAAGCATCCAGGCATGGAGCATAAGGCAGGGGTTCCGAAAGGCGGAACTTTTATCATGGTGTACCATGAAACTCAGCGCCGGAAATATGTAGCAGACCAGTGGCTTCATGATCAGTCACAAGCAATGGAAACCAACATGCTTATCCGGGATGCGTATGTAGAAAATCCGCAGCTGGTTCGGAAATTTGAAAAGGCATTGGAAACCTTTATGGATGCCTGTAACGACATGAAGCCCCAGGAGCGGGAGAATATTCGTACCATCCTGACCAATATTCCTGCGAAAGAAAAGCCTTTGAAATTCCAGATTCCTGATGAAGCCGTTATTGCCGACTTCTATCTGCCTTATATTTGCTGCTCAGATTGCGCGCCCATCTCTTATGTGTTGCCAGCCCCACCCAGGGAAACCAACGATCCGGTCTTTGACTTACTACCCAGGAGGTTTTGTGTGAAAGACAGGAATAGCTATGATTTCCAGATTCAACCTTTCCCAGGAAAGCTATCGGAGATCAGCAATCCGGACAATCTCCGGATAATCGCCGATAAAAATGAGAAAACCCTTCGTTTTCAGCCAGCCAGACACAGGATCCAAAGCACCAGGGATTTCCATCTCGAATATCATGGAATTAGTCTGGATGTACAGGTAGTGGTTCCTGATGCCGGCTTTACCATGCAGTTTCTTAAAAAGGGTAAGGGGAGAGATCAGTTACTGTTGCAACCCATGCAAACCACGGCTTCTACTTATAAATGGACTATTTTACAAGCGGGGAATAGCCTTTCATTTAACTCGGCTACCGTAGAATTGACGGCGGAGAATTCCGAGATCTACATGCAAAGGAAATTTTCCATTAGCTTACAGATAAATCATGAATTGCCATCCGGAAATTGTTCCGATGAGCAGGAATTCGTAATGACACCTGAACTGGTCAAAAAATACATGGATAGCGGGGAGGAGTTCGACCATAAAACCGGTCAATAATGGAGCATCGCATAAAGATACAACAGATGGATGTGGAGTTTGAAAACTCCGTAGATGCATTCAAAATCAGGGATTCCCTTTCGGAAGTTTGCCGCAATCGCCTGTTGGGTGCCATGGAGAAGCTTTTTGACAAAAAGTACCGTGGCGGACCGCTGATCAGTATTTCGAATTTGTTCATTGATGCCGGTCAATTGAAAGAGGACGACTGGGAAGGGGAACTGGTGAACAGTGTAATTCAAAAGCTGGAAGCAGCCCTGGATAAAGAAGCGGCCGAATGGGAAAACCGCCAGAATAGTCCCTTGCGGGTGAATCAAACTACAGCCCCAGAGAACGAGCAGGACCGTCGGTGTTCTTTTCTGCTGTATTATCTTGAAAATGGGGTACAGCCTTGGAATTCGCCATTTGATCATAAAAAGCAAATGAGGGACGAACTATTGAAGGCATTCCGGGGCAACAATGGCTTGCAAAGACCCCCGGGGGTATTCCACCGGCAAGATTCAGCTTTGCGGGATACATTCTCCGATGAGCTGATGGACTTACTCGCTGCCAATTTCAATGCCGCGAAAAGGCTTCTTTATTTGCTTCCTGAAAAAGATATTCTTCAATTCCTTGCCCGGAATCAAAAGAGTTGGAGCCGTATTCAGTTGTTAAGAATGCAGAAAGCATGGAACAGGATCCTTGATAAGGCAGGGCTTCCCAAAGCCGAACAGTCCTCCGTTTTTCTACAGGCAGTATGCGCAAGTTGCAGGGAAAAGGATGGGCGCATTCCACTGAAAGAAGTACTTCCCCGGGGAATCATGCAGGTACTTCGGGACCGGCATCAGGCCGTGTTTCTGAGACTGCCGGAAATGCTCCGGGAAAAAATACCTCCGGTTCCGGGAAAAGGACGGCTGATGCCGCAAGTGCAAGAGCTTCCTGCACCCGAGGTACCGGGAGGGTTAACTGAAGAACCGGTGTATATCCGGAACGCGGGCCTGGTTTTGTTGCATCCTTTTCTGCAGTATTTATTTGAAAACGTGGGCTATACCGTGAAAAATAAATGGGATTCACAGGCCCTTCACCAACGTTCGGTTGTTTTAACCCAATACCTGGTACGAGGAGATGACGAATATTCTGAGCCTGATCTGTTCCTCAATAAGTTACTTGCGGGTTTTCCGGTGGAAGCGCCGCTTCCCCTGGATATCACCTTGAGCGAATATGAAAAGAAAGAAGCGGAAGAACTCCTCGGGTCGGTGATTACGCACTGGAAAGCTTTGAAAAATACGAGTGCACAAGCGCTTCGTGAGACCTTTATTCAACGTACCGGACGCATCATCAGGCAAGATAGCGGCTGGCTGCTGACAGTGGATCAGAAAACGCAGGATATCTTGCTGGGCAAGCTTCCCTGGGGCTTTTCATTGACCAAAACTTCCTGGATGGAAGAAATTATAACAGTTGACTGGACATAGACATGGGACTACTTAAAAAGGGAATGGAAGGCAATGAAGTCAAGGAACTTCAGGAACTTCTTCGGGAACTGGACTACGATGTTCCTCTGAGCGGTATTTTTGACCACGAAACCTACAAGGCGGTGAGAAGTTTTCAAGCCAGCCATCTGGATAAGCACGATCAACCCCTGGTCGTTGACGGAAAGGTTGGCCCTCTCACCATGTGGGCTCTTCAGCATCCGCGAAGAACAATTACCAGCGAAGAAACGCTTTATACCGATATGCCCGCCCCGTCTTTCGGAGGCTCATTTCTGGGCCGGAGAGCCTTGCAAACAGCCATCGATGAATTGAAGGCTGGCGCCGGTGAGGTGGGAGGTAATAACCGGGGACCCTGGGTTAAAAAGTACCTTCAGCCAGCCGGTCTGGATGAAGGGAACGCCTGGTGTGCGGCTTTCGTAAGCTGGTGTTTTCTGCAAACCGTTGGGGAGGATAAAGAAGATATGCCCTTTCGCTATTCCGCCGGCGCACGCCATATTTTCAACCAATTCAAAGACAAAGGCTGGGATCTGGACAAGGACGCTCTGCCCGAACCAGGTGACATTGTCTGTTGGTGGCGCCTCAGTATGCCATCGGGATTTGGACACATCGGCATTGTGCATCATTATAAGGATGGTTTCCTATATACGATTGAGGGGAACAAAGCAGCAAACGTCGCCGGCTTTTCCTATGTGAAAACACGCATGGATAAACTGCTGGGCTACGGGAGAATACAATAAAACGGAGAACTGATGGAACGTCAAACCAAGCAAAGAACGTCTGCTGCCTTTTCCGGTAAAAGAAAGCCGGCACCATTTTTTAGCCCGGTGACCGCCCGCTCCGGAGGGGCGGTGATCCAGCCAAAATTAACGGTGAACGCTCCCGGAGACCGGTATGAGCAGGAAGCCGACGCCATGGCCAACCGGGTGATGCGCATGCCCGATTCGTCACCAGAAGAAATACAACGCAAATGCGCGCACTGCGAGGAAGAGGAAAAGAAGCAATTGTAGTAAAACCGGGGACTGATCGCACCCGGATTTTCGCGAACCATTTCGGCGTTTATTCCTGGTGGAGCGCATCCGTGAACCATGCTGATGCGTTTTCGGAATTATGCCAGGATCTGTATGAACAACCGTAAGCATGAAAAAAACGGCAACACAAACCAGTAAGAGCTGCTTTCCGGCCCCGAGAGATTCGGGAAAGCCATTTTTTGGCCAGTCGATCGCTCATCCCCGAGTACCAGCGATCCAGCCCAAGCCAACGGTGAACGCGCCGGGAAGCGCCGGATCAGCGGTGAGCCCCGGGTTCGAATCTTCATTGCGGTCTGCCAGGTCTGCTGGACGGCCGCTGCCGCGCGACACCCGTCATTTTATGGAAAGCCGTTTCGGAACGAATTTCAGTAGTGTCAATATACATACCGACAGCAAAGCTGTGCAGTTGAGCCGCAATGTGAACGCCAGGGCATTTACCCACGGCAACGATATTTACTTCAGCGAAGGGGAATTCGCCCCTCAAACCCAAGGTGGAAAACATCTGCTGGCACATGAGCTGACGCATGTCGTGCAGCAGAACAGTAGCGGGACCCCAGCATTGCAGCGATCATGTGGCACTTCCGATATCGGGGACCCTCGCGCACAATGCCTGGGGCAGTCCGGACTGATTGCGGGCCATCGTTTTTTGTTCCAGGTAAATTGTGATCAATTACGTGACGACACTGATCCCTCTCAGGAATTAGCATTACGCAGCTTTATTGCCGGCGCCATCACCAACGGCGACCGGATTAATATCCATGGATTTGCCAGCGAGGACGGCGGTTCAGAATACAATGATAAGCTTTCTTGCGCAAGAGCTGTGCGTGCGAGAGATATTATTGAGAACGAACTATCCATCCAGGGGATTTCAGCGACTACTGCCGTCTTCCGGCACGGTGAAGTGCCTGGCGATCATGAACGTTATAGAGCTGCGGTGCTGGAAGTCGAAAGCGATACGTCCTACTCGGAAGACCCAAGCCAGATTAGCGTTGTTCCGTGCAGCGCATTTCCAATACCTTTGGGTAGCCGGGGCGCCTGCGGTACCGGTACTGATTTTACCTATCACGACTTTCCTTCGTTATCGTTTACGGATGAGCTTAAGGTGTCATTTTATCGTTCGAGGTTTAATATAGGTCTTCTTAATGAAATGCGTGCGGCTCTCTTTGCGTTGGGTGGCTTAGAGGGGTCGAATGCGACATCCCGGTTTGCCGCGGGCACAGGCGCTACTCATCGTTTTGGGCCAACGTCTCCCATGAGTGTTGAAGCACAGGGCACACCAACGTTCGCCGCGGTGCGCAGCGCTTCAGAAAGTGCCCTTAACGCAGCTATTACCCATCAGGCCGCCAGCGGAGTTATCGATTGCAATGCATTAACCATGCCCGTCGGAACACTTCCGGCAATTAGCTTTCCATACAGTGAAAGCAGTCGTTTGAAGGCGATTATCGGAGGTACGCAGGGGCTGGAATTAGAACTAACGTCATTGCATGTTGATCCGCTTGCGCATACGTACGAAGCACAGATCCGATTCATTATTTGCGACGATTTCGGTGTGGATCATCACGACTTGTATGCACCCGGGCTTATTCCATTTTGGGTATTGCAGCATGAAAGGAGCGGCTACAAACCCTACATCCATAAACTGGTAATCGAGGAGACTTTTCATAACTCTTTTTGAACTCACACACACTGGAAACAACTATATAAATGTATCGTTCCAAATCCATCACATCGAACAAGGTTCAGCCAAAAATTCCCCGGTCCTTTTTCCCGGGCAGTGGTCAAGGACCCACACCCGTTCAACGAAAAGGATCGGGAAAAGACGGGAATGTGGATCCTTCTGTGGAAGAAGCGATCCATTCGGAAAGCAAAAGCGGGCGGCCGCTTCCTTTTGCAACAAGGAATTTCATGGAGCAGCGGATCGGTGCGGATTTTAGTCAGGTTAAGGTGCATACAGGGTCGGGTGCAGTGCAGCTTAGCCGTAGGCTGAATGCTCAGGCCTTTACCCATGGTGCCGATATCTATTTCAATGAGGATAAATTCGCGCCCGG
>DATCYD010000041.1:0-2606 GCA_036570465.1 Anseongella sp. | reverse complement strand
ATTTTTGTTTCGGGCAATACGGATTGTTATCAACCCATTGAACGTAAACTCAGGATCACCCGAAGCCTGTTGGAAGTTTTTCTCAAATACCGTAACCCGGTGAGCATCATCACCAAGAATGCCCTGATTCTCCGTGATCTGGACCTGCTTATAGAACTTAACAAAATGGGCCTGGTGCAGGTAAGCCTGTCCCTGACCAGTCTCAACGAACAGCTCCGGCAGGCGCTGGAACCCCGGACCGTGACCGCTCAAGGTCGCCTGAAGGTCATTCGGACACTCAGTGATCAGGGAATTCCGGTGCGTGTCATGACGGCGCCTATTATTCCCGGTTTAAACAGCGAGGAAATACCCCGGCTGATTGAAGCGGCGGCGGCAGCAGGCGCCCGTGTTGCAGGCTATACCCTGGTCAGACTGAACGGAGCCATCGGTCAGATCTTTGAAGACTGGATTGTAAAAAACTTTCCGGATCGCGCTCAGAAAGTATTGCATCTGATCAGCCAGTGCCACCAGGGGACCCTAAACGACAGCCGCTTTGGCACCCGTATGCGAGGCGATGGTCAAATCGCCAATATGATCAGCAGCCTGTTTCATTCCGCAGTCAAACGATACATGACCGGACGCGTAATGCCTCCTCTTAACTGCAAAGCCTTCAAACGTCCCAGTGATCAGATGAGCCTGTTCTGAAGGAATTTTAGTATTTTTGCCTCCTACAATGCTCGACAAGATCAAACTCATACTTGCAGAAAAATTTGGCCAGGATGTCATTCTGGACGAAGATGCAGAAGCCCTTCAACCTTCCCTCACCATTGAAGCGACCCGCATTGCCGACATTTGCCAGGAACTACGGGATAATCCGGCAACCTGGTTCGATTTCCTCTCCAGCCTGACAGGCGTGGATTATGGTATCGAAAGCGGCGAATTCGGAGTGGTTTATCATCTCTCGTCAATTCCGCACAAAACGCAATTTGTCCTGAAGGTCCGGGTACCGGGCGGTCGTAACATTGATGAGCTACCAGCTGTCCCTTCAGTATCCGCTGTTTGGCGCACCGCTGAATGGCATGAACGGGAAGCGTATGATCTGACGGGCATCCATTTTACCGGACATCCCGACCTGCGCAGGATCCTGCTGCCGGACGACTGGGAAGGCCACCCGCTCCGGAAAGACTACAAAACAGCCGAAAGCTATCACGACATTAAAATTGATTACTAAGCAACAGGCGTATGGCTACCCGTTACGAAACCCTTAAGGATAATCTTCAGACCGAAGAAATGGTGATCAATATGGGACCGCAGCATCCGTCCACACACGGAGTGCTCCGCCTGGAACTCATCACCAACGGGGAAATTGTTCATGAATGCATTCCACACATTGGATACCTGCATCGTTGCTTTGAAAAACACGTAGAGGCGCTGACATATCCCCAGATCATCCCCTATACAGATCGCATGGACTATCTCGCGTCCATGAACAACAATCACATTTTCGCCATGGGTGTAGAACGGATGCTCGGGATCGAAGAACAAATACCCAAACGAGTCGAATACATCCGCGTCCTGGTTGCCGAAATGAACCGCATTGCCTCTCACCTGATCGCTGTGGGTACCTACGGAATCGATATCGGCGCCTTCACTCCTTTTCTATGGTGTTTCCGCGACCGCGAACACATCATGAATCTCCTGGAATGGGCCTCTGGAGCTCGCATGCTCTACAATTATATTTGGGTCGGCGGTTTATTCTACGATTTACCGGTAGGCTTCGAGCAACGCTGCCAGGAATTCGTTGATTATTTCAAACCCAAGCTCCGGGAACTGGACGTACTCCTGACCGATAATCAGATATTTATTAACCGCACCGCAGGCATCGGCGTTTTACCCATGGACGTAGCCATAAACTATGGTTGCTCCGGCCCCATGCTGCGTGGATCAGGCCTGAAATGGGACCTTCGCCGGATAGACAACTATTCGGTTTACCCGGAACTGGAATTCGACATCCCTTATGGCAAAGGTGAAATGGGCACTACCGGAGATTGCTGGGATCGTTTCAAAGTTCGCATCGATGAAATCAAAGAATCAGTACGCATCATGGAACAATGCCTGAGCCGGCTGCAAAAGGAACTAAAACGCACACCTGATTTCGACCCCCGCGCCATGGCGCCAAAAAAATGCTTCCCCAAACACAAGGAATACTATGTCCGGGGCGAAAGCCCCAAAGGTGAACTGGGTTTTTACTTCATCGCCCGGGAACGCAGCGAAATACCATTCCGCTGTAAAGCCCGCGGCCCTTCCTTCAATAATCTTTCCGTCATTTCTGAGATTACCCGCGGTGCCATGATCGCCGATGTTGTAGCCATTCTCGGTTCCATCGACATTGTTTTGGGTGAAGTGGACCGGTAATATTACCGATTTTGCACATAGTTTCTAGTTTCATTGCCGTTGCTGCGCAACAAAATTAAAAACTTGTTCTTTCCGGGTCAAACGCTTCCAGATAATCGGCAATGCGGCGAAGGAAACTTCCTCCCAGCACACCGTCCACAATGCGGTGGTCGTAGGAGAGGGAAAGGAACATCATGTGGCGAATGGCAATAACATCTCCTTCGGGGGTTTCC
>DATCYD010000040.1:0-6800 GCA_036570465.1 Anseongella sp. | reverse complement strand
TCGAACTCTTAAAAACACCCTGAAAAACCTCGAAAGCAGCTCCGCAAAACTTGACGAAAACATGGAAGCTCTCCAGCACAACTTCCTTTTCCGCGGATATTTCCGAAAGAAGGAAAAGGAATAGTTTCTGGTTTCATTGCTATTGCTCCGCAACAGCTCAGCCCTTCTTCCAACCAGAAACGTTGCGAAGCAACTTCAAACCAGAAACTGTTGCGAAGCAATATTTACTGTTCGAAAACCACCGTTTTGTTTCCTGAGACAAATACCCGATCCTGTAATACCAGTTGAAGCGCACGGCTTAAGGCAGCTTTTTCTATGCCTTTTCCGGCTGTCACCATGTCATTTACTGTAAAATTATGGTTGACAGGAGTGGTCTGTTGTACGATAATGGGGCCCTGGTCGAGATCGTCTGTCACGAAATGTGCAGTGGCTCCGATGAGTTTAACTCCGCGTTCAAAGGCCTGGCGGTAGGGACGGGCTCCTGCGAAGGCGGGCAGAAAAGAATGGTGAATATTGATGATTCGCTCCGGATAGGTTTTCACGAATCGGGGTGAAAGAATGCGCATAAATTTTGCAAGCACCAGGTAGTCTGGATTATAAGGTGTCAGTGTTTCCAGAATGCGGGTTTCAAATTCCTTCGGCGTAATGCCTTCATGGGATATATGGTGAAAAGGAATGGAGAACTGTTCGGTAAAGATGCGCAAATGATCATGATTCCCGATTACGCAGCAAACTTGAGCGCCCAGGGTATTAAAGAAATGCCGGTTTAGAATATCACCGAGACAGTGGTATTCGCGGGTGACCAGCAATGCTACTTTCTTTTCGCGTCGGGGGTTAATTTGCACATTGGATCCCGGAGGAAGGGCTTGCTTTAAATCAGTCATTAACCCTTCCAGGTCAGAAATAGGTTCTCCGGTTTCCGGGGTGCTGCAGGCTACACGTGCAAAAAATTGCTGCCGGTCTTCATCTACAAATTCACGCATGGCAGTAATGTTCAATCCCCGGGCGGCCAGTACATGCGAGATCCTGGAAACCAGCCCTACCGCGTCACGGCATTGCACCAGGATGAGTGTCTTGTCGTTTGTTTTTCCGTTCACGGCGGCTAAAGTACATAATTTATAGGATCACTGGCTGGTCAGAAACTTTTTTCAAGCAAGGCGCTCAGTGCCTGGACCTGATCGGTATTGATGTAATCCACACCGCCATCAAAGGCAAGGAAAAACGGGTTTTTTTGTTCATAGTCATCTTGGGAGTGTGCATTAGCGGTGGTATAAACCGGTCCTTTATTCCCGCCGCGAGGCTGGCAGGAAATCAGGAGTCCTGGCACAAATACCAACAACAGTAACCCTATTCATTTCATTGTATTTACCCTGGATGGTTTTTGCAAAAATGAATAAATTACCTATTTTTAGGCTTGTCTCCCCGTTATAATATGAACAAATAAAAATAATGTTATGGGAAAGTTTGAAGTTAAAAAAGGAAAAAACGATCAGTACTATTTCAATCTCAAGGCGAACAACGGTCAGGTTATTTTAAGCAGTGAAGGTTATTCCAGTAAAAGCAATTGTCTGAAAGGTATTGAATCAGTCAAGGTGAACGGCAACGCCGCCCAATTTGAAAAATCAACGGCGTCAAACGGAAAGTTCTATTTTACCTTGAAAGCGAAGAACGCTCAGGTAATTGGCCAGAGTCAAATGTACACCACTGAATCCAGCCGCGACAACGGTATTTCCTCGGTTATCAGCAATGCCGCTGAGGCTTCGACCGAGGAGTTATAGTTATTAAATACCACTATTTTAAAGGGCCGGGACGTGATCGTTCCGACCCTTTGCTTATTCAAGGGGAATAAATTTGTACTCTCCGGAGGAGTCTATCGTTAAATCAATATGATTTCAGTAAACACCGCCCTTAAAAATGCATACGACAACCAGTATAATCATTCCGCCTCGGAATGGCGAAGGCTAACTGCCCTTCCCAAAGCACGCAACATTGTTAACCTGACTGCAGGAAAAAATCCTTCCAAAATGCTTGAGGTTGGATGTGGAGAAGGCAGCATCCTTTCCTGGCTGGATCAATGGAATTATTGTCCTGAAATACACGCGGTTGACATCTCAGACAGCGGCATCCGGGAAACATCCGGAAAGAAGCTGACGCATTTGGTTTCAGCTCAGGTTTTCGATGGTTATACCCTGCCATTTCCTGATGATTATTTTGATGTGGCCTGCTGCGCCCATGTAATAGAGCATGTGGAATTTCCCAGGATACTGATGCGTGAAATTCAGCGGGTATCAAAACTGCAATACTACGAGGTTCCAATTGATTTTTCCTTTTATGTCGATCGGAAAACAGCTCATTATTTTGCATACGGGCACATTAACATTTACACTCCGGCGCTATTCAGGTTTCTGCTCAAAACTGAAGGACATACAGTGTTGCGGGAATTGTGCGGACATCATGATAAGGATACTGTCAGGCTGCTTTTCAAAGATAATCCAATGGGTGGCTTTAAATTCAAGCTCAAAAGGTTGTTATTTCGTACCATTCCCTGGTTCCGGGGAATCAAACCGGATTTCTATTCGGTACTTACTGAAAGGAATACGGAAACGGCCGGGGAGGCATTCGACCGACAGATCCAGGACCTGCAAACAAAAGAATAAAGGGCCTGCAGGGATCTACTTCAGCTTGTCGGCGAATACTTTCTCAAATTTCTCCATCTTTGGCTTAATCACCAGGCGGCAATATGGTTGATCTCCATTCAGGCGAAAATAGTCCTGGTGGTAGTTCTCGGCTTCGTAGAATACGGTCAACGGGCTGATCTCAGTCACAATAGGATTATTATATGCACCGGACTCGTCCAGTTTCTTTTTATATCCTGCAGCCAGCTCCCGCTGCTTTTCGTTATGGTAAAAGATGGCTGAACGATATTGCGGCCCCACATCAGCTCCTTGTCTGTTGAGGGTGGTGGGATCATGGGTTTGCCAAAATACTTCCAGCAATTCACCGTAACTGATTACATTGGGATCAAAAACGACCTGTGCTACTTCCGCATGACCGGTCATTCCGGTACAAACCTCTTCATAGCTGGGATTTGGAACCTGGCCTCCTGTGTATCCTGAACTGACCTTCTCCACCCCTTTCAGGTTTTGGAAGATCGCCTCCACACACCAAAAACAGCCGGCGCCGAGCGTGGCCGTGTCCAGCTTACTTGCTTGATCATTCATCTTGTTTGCTTTAGCATGAGCTGTTTGTCCTGTTGCCGGGAAGGTAAACAGGATCGAAACGGCCAGGAATAAAATCGTTCTCATTGATTTTGATAACAATTACACCTCCAAATATGTTTATATTTAGCGAAGTTTACATGTTAGTTTATGCAAAAACGAAGAGAATTCCTGAAAAAATCAATGCTCGGAGCCGCGGCGGTGGGGCTTGGCTCGTCAGTAAATGGTTCACTCACCTCTGCAAGTATCGCCGGAAGTAAATTCCGGAAAGCAACTAGTCCTATCGTCGTTTCCACCTGGAACTTTGGGATGGAGGCGAATGAGGCAGCCTGGAAGGTATTGCGCAATAAGGGCCGTGCGCTAGACGCTGTGGAACAGGGCGTGCATGTGCCTGAGGCTGATCCCTCCAATCATTCGGTTGGCCTGGGCGGACTCCCTGACCGGGACGGGCATGTGACCCTTGACTCATGCATCATGGACGAAAATGGGAATTGCGGTTCTGTGGCCTTTCTGGAACATATTGTTCATCCTGTTTCCGTTGCCCGTAAAGTAATGGAAGATACGCCTCATGTGATGCTGGTGGGTGAAGGAGCCTTGCAGTTCGCGCTTTCGAAAGGATTTACCAAAACAGATCTGCTTACACCGGAAGCAGAAAAAGCCTGGAAGAAATGGATGAAGAAAGAGCAATACGAGCCGGTAATCAATATTGAGAACCACGATACCATCAGCATGCTGGCCATTGATGCGGCCGGGGATATGTCGGGCGCCTGTACCACCAGCGGACTGGCTTATAAAATGCATGGACGCGTGGGTGATTCACCCATCATCGGCGCTGCTCTCTTTGTGGATAACGAGATCGGAGGTGCTTGCGCAACCGGTCACGGTGAATTTGTCATGAAAACCGTTGGTAGTTTTCTGGTCGTGGAACTTATGCGCCAGGGCGCGTCGCCCGGTGAGGCCTGCAAAGTCGCTGTGGAGCGGATCGTGAGGAAGTATCCGAATTACCGGGAGATCCAGGTGGGTTATCTGGCCATGAACAAACAGGGCGAATACGGATCCTATTCCATTCACAAGGGTTTCAGCTACGCGGTTCATGATGGATCAGGTAACCGTCTGCAGCAATCAGCACATTACATCAATGAATAACCTGCGGGATCCGGATCAGCCGTCCTATAGCGGAGCAACACGTCATTAATCTGCTGAGCTCACGCTAACGGCCCCGGAAACATCCTGATTGACAACCGGAGGATTGCCGCGATAACGAACCGAAGCAGCCCCGCTGGCATGAACATTCAGTTCCCGGGTGGCGTGTACCGAGCAGGCGGCAGCTCCGCTAATATTCAGGTCATACCTTTCAGCGACCAGGTCAAAGGCCTTCACCGATCCCGCACCACTGATCTGTACACGATGCTGGCCGGTTTTTCCCCGGTATTCGATCTCTCCGGCGCCCGAAAGTTCTGTATGAATGCTTTTGGCCTCTATCTCCAGATTGATATCCACTGCGCCTGAGCCGTCAAGCTCAAACGTGTCTGTAACAAAGCGGTTAGTGGATTTAATATCTACCGCGCCAGAGACCGAGACTTGGGTCAATTCGTTCATGTGAATAGCTATCTCCACTTTATCACAAATATCCTTGTCTGAATAAATGTACAGCTTGCCGTTACGGACTTCTGTTTTAATGAGTGGCAACAGGTTTTCTTCAGCCCGGATCACGAGCGATTGCTGTTCATTGCAGGTTAACTGAAGTTTATAGGCGCCGCCAACGTCTATACCTGAAACTTCATCCAATGTTCTGTTTTCGGTAGTTTCTCTGCCGTTTCCCCGGATGCAATCCAGGTCACAGGAAGCCAATAGCAGCACCGCGGCGGCCATTGAAAATATCAGGGCTGATTTTTTCATACATGAAGTTACTAAAAAAGGCGTCCTATAAAAGACGCCCTTTACGCAAAAATTAAAAAAATCAGATCATTTTCTGATCACGCGGACTTTTCCGAATTTATTGAGGTTATTAACATCCTTTAAGGTGACCCAGAGTGTGATACGTTTTTTTACCTGATCAGAGGTATAGATATTCAGGGTATTATCTACGATGAAATGCTTTACCTCGGGTACCAGGTTTTCGTCCGCCTCCACCACGATCTTTTGCTCATCGCCTTCCTGAAGATACACTTTAAAATTTCCACTCACTTTGACCAATTGATAACCAGAAACCTTCATCACCTTGCGAATGATATCCGGTGCGGTAACAGCTTCTGAAAGCGTCGCTGATGGGACAGGTGAAATGCCGGAAGAAATGCCGCTAACAGGGGGTCTCCCCTCAGCCACAGATGAGGCTTTATTTCCTGTCGGACTGACCTCATTTGCAAGAGCAATTCCGGATGTGGAGAAGATAGCCGCGGCCAGGATTGCCGCCGTCATTTTACTGGTTGAACTTTTCATTTTGTGTGTGATTTTGTGTGTGATAAAAAATTATATTTTGTTTGAACTGTTCGAATACAAAAATGCATCTCATGGTTACACAAACACAAAAAATAACTGCAAAGAAAAAGATACGGACGGGTAAAATGCGCGTTACTAATTGGGGTAATTAGCTAAGCATAGCGTCATTTCGTCCTCACTTTTGATAATGACACGATCATCAAGTAATGTCCTTATTACAAAAAGCGTTTTCAGCTCCGGAACATCCGCTAACTGTTCGATCAGGATGTGTTGGGGCATGGGTTGTTCTCGCAGCAATGCTTCGATCCGGGTGCGGATAGTCTGGAACTCAACCTCGCTGACTTCCCGCTTATTCCACTGCAGACAATAATCACAAATCCCGCAATTGGCAGAATCAGTTTCGCCAAAATAGGCCAGTAAAATGCTGCTCCGGCAATGTTCCTGATCACCAGTGTAATCCAGAACGGAACGAATGTGTGCCTGGTGTTGTTCCCGTCGTTCTTTCAGATAAACAGTATCCAGATAGAGATGCCGGGCATCGGCCCGGGGTGAAACATAAGTCACCTGAGGTTTATCGGTTCTGGGCAGATAAGCGATCACACTCTGTTGAGCAAGTTGGCGTAACGCCCGGAGAAACTCTCCGGTAAGCATGCCCGCACGTCTTGCCACCAGGGCCTCATCAAGCGGCACATAGAAGTCAAAGACGCCGCCGCAGGACCTCAGGATTGCTTTTAAAACCGGGTCAAACCCTGCATGTGCCACCTGGAACTTATAGAGTCCTCCTTTATCCAGAAGCATCCGTATTCTGGAGGGAAGGAACAGTGCTTCGGAAAAATTCAGATAATTATCCTTTTCCAAAAAGCGGAAAGCATGAAGTACCTTGAGTGCCTGCAAATTATAGCGCCGGCAGAATTCTCCGATATCAAAGTCAAAACTCATACCCTCTCCGGCGCCGGTAGCCAGTTGAAAGTAATTTCCAAGAGCCTGATAAATATCCCTGATCTCCATGGGTGAAGGATGACTGAGCTCCAGGTTTTCGAGCAGTTTCCGCTCATCGGAAGGACTATGCAACAGAATAGCGAAGGATTTTTTTCCGTCACGCCCCGCCCGGCCTGCTTCCTGATAGTAGGCCTCGAGACTCTC
>DATCYD010000039.1:0-10156 GCA_036570465.1 Anseongella sp. | reverse complement strand
GGGTAAAGCCAGTACACTTACGCT
This sequence comes from Anseongella sp., assembly GCA_036570465.1. Taxonomy (GTDB): domain Bacteria; phylum Bacteroidota; class Bacteroidia; order Sphingobacteriales; family Sphingobacteriaceae; genus Anseongella. Next base: position 10,132 of record DATCYD010000039.1, on the reverse strand, counting down.
TAACAGGAGACTGAAAAACATCCCCGGCCGCTTACTAAAAAGTCTTCTCTTAAAAACAGGGTTCGTATCCATAGCCGTAATCATTTTTTGGTTTTAGTAATGAGTACGGCAAAAGTTGAAAAATGGTTGTCTTAGCGGAATGCTGCTATTCCATTGTCCAGAAAGGTTATGTATTCAGCAATATCAAGGTCAAATGCACGGGGGGGTACCAAAACCTCTCCCTGATGGTTCACAATGACATAGTATGGCTGGGAGTTGGTATTGAAGCGGCTGGCCTGAAAATCACTCCACTTTTTACCAATGGTGTTCACCTTTTTTCCGCTGAAGTCTGAGACATACTGTTCGGCCGGAGCCAGGGCGGTTTTATCGTCCACATATAATTGCACCAATACAAAATCATTCCGAAGACGTTCCAATACACGTCTATCGGGCCATACCGAGGCTTCCATGCGACGGCAGTTGGTACAGCTCCAGCCTGTAAAATCGATAAACAGGGGCTTATTCACTTTTTCGGCATAGGCCAACGCTTCATCGTAATCAAAGAAGGCGTTCAGCCCCAGGGGCGCATGGAACAGATCCGTGTACTTTTTCTTGCCGGTGGAAACGATTTCTCCATTGGGGCCGGTGGCGGCGCTATTGCCCTGAACAGGGTCGTAGGACGCTGTGGAAGCGCTGCCTCCCAGGGTAGCGGTATATACGTCGAAGTCTTGTGAGCCCTGATGCGGGAGGAATGAACTGATTGGCTTCAGCGGCGCGCCCCACAATCCAGGTATCATGTAAATGGAAAAGCCCAGTGCAAAAATGGCGAAGAACAAGCGTGGCACAGTCAGGTGGGGTGTTTCGCTATCGTGAGCAAAACGCAGTTTGCCCAGCAGATAAAAGCCCCACATGGCAAATATGACGATCCAAAGCACCAGGAAAATATCGCGGTCCAGCAGGTTCCAGTGGTAGGCCATATCTACCGTCGAAAGAAATTTCAGGGCAAATGCCAGTTCCAGGAAACCCAGGCTAACCTTAATGGTATTCAGCCACCCACCCGAACGGGGCAACGACTGCAGCCACTGGGGAAAGATCGCGAATAAGGTAAAGGGAATGGCCAGGGCAAGGGCGAATCCAAACATCCCAGTTGCCGGACCCAGCAACGCACCTTTGCTGGCTGCTTCCACCAACAGGGAGCCGATAATGGGGCCGGTGCAGGAAAAAGACGCCAGCCCCAAGGCCACAGCCATGAAAAAAATACCCGCCAGGCCATGACTATCGGCTTTCTTATCGGCAAAAGTGGTCCAGGAACTGGGTAGATTCAGCTCAAAAGCTCCGAAAAAAGAAATGGCAAAAATCACCAGGATCAGGAAAAACACAATATTGAGCACCCCATTACTGGCCAGTTCATTCAGCTTACCGGAACCGAAAAACACGGTTATCAGCAGCCCCAGCGCTACGTAAATCACAATGATTGACAGTCCATACAACATAGCGCCGGTAATCGCCTTCGAACGGCCGTTGCTCCCCCTCTTGGTGAAGTAACTTACCGTGAGCGGGATCATGGGAAAGATACAAGGCATTAACAAGGCCAGTATTCCTCCCAGAAAACCTGCAATGAAAATACCCAGCAGGGATCGGGTCTCATTCCTGGCATCTGCTTGCAGCGAAGCTTGCTCCATAGCCGGGCTCATAGTTGTGTTGCTGACGGAATCGGAAACGATGGTAGCCATGCCGGACGTATCCGATGAGCCGGTGGCCGTGGCTCCGGTGTTCGGGTCAGCCACATCGCCATCTACCCCGGCGTCCGGATCAACAGCGCCGGTGTCTGGGTCTTCCGTTACCTTCTCGCCGCTGTCACTTTTTTTTGGTAGAGCAGCGGCGCCAAAATCGGCATTTTCCGCCTTGATGCTGAATTCTACTTCCGTTGGCGGCAGACAGCGCTGGTCATCGCAAACCATGAATTCCAGCACGCCTTTCACCGTTGCAGCAGGCTTTTTTAGCCGGATACGCTGTTCAAATATCGCCTCGTTGCTGAAATAGGCTACTTCGATGCCGAAGTTGGGGTCCATCAGCTTTTCAACCTTCGATTTTTCTTCTACCTTGCCGATCAGCTCATAATCCTCCGAAGGAGTGAACTTAAAGGAGGTGGGAATGGGGCCGCCCTCGCCAATATGCTGTGAATAGACATGCCATCCCTGCTCTATCACCGCCTTAATGGATACCACAGCCTCGTCAGTACCAGCAGGTCTGGCGCTGTATTTCCAGCTCACCGGATCAAAGATCTGCGCATTGGCGCCGAACCCTGACAACAGGATTAAACAGAATAAGATACCTTTCTTCATCATACAATTTAATTAGGTTGGTTTATTGATGATGCAAAGGTACAAATATCCAATGAGATGACCGGCCGCGGCAGTCAGTATGGTTACACTACTGACTACCTCCGGCTACAGCCATTTTTCTGATGATTAGCAACTTATCTCTTTACTGCCCTTCCCCGAAAGCGGGCGCGTTCTTATCGTACCATACTCGTTCCTCGCTCAGGGTCTGCGCATCGACAGCGCGTAAGGTAAAGCCCTGGGTCTCGTATGCGCTTTCCCAGTTGGCCCGGTTGACTTCGCCCGGGTCATTGATCCAGAACCTGCGGGGGATGGGCTCATTGAATTCTTCCATCCGATAATAGGTTGAACCGTTTCGGGGATAACCTGTGCGCCGGCAAAAAACGTAGGCTTCGTTAGGAAGCAGAAAGAAAGACAGGTATTGCTGGATATAGATCCGCTCCAGGTCGTTTATTCCATTTAATTGCACATCGGGATCAGCCAGGTAAGCATTGATCTCCGCCTCGCCATTGCCGCTGAAAGCGGTTTCAGACTGGGCTTCCAGGGCGATCTCATTCATCACTCGAATGGAAGAAGCTACTCCCTTTTTATACCAATCTTCTGCCGTTCCTCCCGTATTAACGCCGCTCCCATACCCCTTTTCAATAAATTCCGCAATGTAAAAACAGGTCTCTGCATAGGATACCAATACCTGAAGGGCATTCCCGGTAGCTCCGTTGAGCTTGGGTGAAAGCAGGCTGCGGTTGATTGGCGAAATCAGGAAATAACGGGAATACTGACTCACCGTGAAAGGATTGCTGAGATAGGTGGCCACGTTCGGGGCAACTGTCCAGTCCGGAGGGCCTCCCTGATAGCGGATCAATGGATCGGCAGGATCAATGAAGGACGGAAGGCTGGTGCTGTATTTGGCCAACGTATCGGCATAGGATCCGGTAAGATCGTTTGTATCAAAATATATATGGATGCGCGGATCCCCTGTGGTTTTCATAAAGCCGACCATTTCACGTGTGGCAAAACGTCGGCTGCGATAATCCACGTCGTTCCCGATCGGGTTCTGCTCCGGGTTCAGGTAGCGAAGTTCTGCCTCTTCGCCATCAATGGGACCGGTAGCGTCTTCCATCACTTCTTTAAAAATCTGCCGGGCCTTCTCGTTGGCAGCCCGGTCGAGCCGTACGGCAATGCGCAGCTTAAGGGTATTGGCCAGTTTAACCCATTGCACCCAATCGCCTCCGTAATAAATATCGGCAGTTCCCAGGTTTTCCTGTTCTGTCAGGCCACCGTCCGAAAGCACAGCGATGGATTCATCGAGACGGGTCAGCCAGGCTTCGAAAAGTTGTTCCTGCGGGTCGAAAACAGGATCGTATTTGTCTTCGTAACGTGCCAACAGGGCCTCACTGTAAGGTATGGAACCGTTCATATCTGTGACCCGGATGCCCCCGTACACATCCAGGATATAGGTCAGGGCCTTCAGTTTTTGAAAACGTTCGGCATCTTCCTTCTGATCGATCCGCCAGCGAATTTCGGCCAGATTAGGCAGTATGGCTGAATAGTAACGTCCGTAGCGGGAATTAATGTTGCCCGTGATCTCGTAAGGGTTGGTTGTCACTTGCTGGGTAAAGCGCATGGTCTGCTCAAGGCTTTCCCAGATCCATTCCCCACCCGTAGGAGGAAGTGCATTGGCCGAATAGGTGAACAGGAATTTCACATCGGGATCAGTCACCAGACTGGGGTCCGTATTGATATCGCCAAAATCACCCGTGCAGCTGTTCAAAACCGGAAGGGCGAAGAAAACCGCCATTCCCATATATCGTGTTATACGTGTTTTCATGTCAGTTTGGTTTAAAGTCCCACCTTCAATGTAAACGCCATCGAGCGAACCATGGGCAGAAACCCTTCTTCCCCGTAAAAAGCGGTGTTATTCGAATTATTGGATGCCGGGTTGTAATTAAAGGGCAAGGAGTTGTGGAGGTACAGCAGATCGCGTCCCACCACACCCAGACTCAGGGAGGTCAGCTTCAGTTTCTGGCAAATCTCCCTCGGAAACTGATAACTGAGAGCCACCTGCCGCAGGGATACCCATGAATTCTCGAAGATCCAGTAATCTGAAACCCCGGTAGATGACGATCCGTACCGATAGTAAAAATGAGGAGCGTGTGTGGGTTCGATAAGCCCTTCATTGTAAGCCTCGCGGTAAGTCATCCCACCAACATCTACCTGGCCTCCTCCATCTGCTGCCGGACGGGCAATCGTCTGTCCTTCGGCAAATACGCCTTCAGGTATGATGCCGTCGTCGTATTCGATGTCATCCCACTTACTGGTCCAGCGGATGCCACCATGTTCTTCATCCCGTCCGAACAAGGTATTGGGAAGCACGCCCGTATGGGTTCCGTACCGATAAGTAGCCAGCACGAAGTCGCCGCCGATCTTGGCATCCAGCAGCACGTTCAGGCTGAAATTCTTAAACCGGAAGGTATTATCCCATCCGCCTCTGAACCTGGCGTTGATATCGCCAATGTCCTGAATAACGTTGCTCCTGGCGGGAAAGGCAGCCCGGGCATCGGAACGCCATACCAGTTGTACTTCGCCGTTGTGCGGATGGTCCACCGGGTTTCCAGCATCGTCTTTGGCCTGAAAACGGGTAGCCTGAATGGAACTCCGCAAGGTGCCATAGGATTTTCCTACCACAGCCCAGCTGCTGATCTCAGCAATATTTGCTCCCAGATTGAATTCACTTCTTCCTTCGTAGAGCTCTTTAATCAGATTACGATTCCGGGAATAGTTAAGTGCCGTGGACCAGCTGAAGTCGGGCGTTTGAACCGGAATAGCGTCAATGACTAGTTCAATTCCTTTGTTCTGGATATTACCTGCATTAATCAGAATAGCATCCACACCTGATTCCACCGGAGTGGTAATATCCAGGATCTGATCGTGGGTATTATCCTGATAAAAGGTTAGATCAAATCCGAGGCGGCTGTTAAAGAAGCGCATTTCGGCACCGATCTCCTTGGCTATCTTCCGCTCTGGCTTCAGGTTGCTGACCCGCACACGCCGGTCATTGAAAGTAGAGATGGGTAAATCCTGCCCGCGGATATTGGTAAATCCGTTGAACGCAAAACCGGGATTGATCACAAAAGGATCGGTATCGCTTCCAAGTGCGGCAATATTTGTTCTCAGCTTTGCGTAGGAAATCCAGGAGGGCAAATCAAAGGTCTCGTTAAAGATCCAGGAAAGACTTACTGCCGGATAATGGAAGAAATTATTTCCCGTACCATCGGAATAGGTCAATGCCGAAGACCAGTCACCCCTCCAGGTGGCCTGCAGATACAACTGCTCCTTAAAGGCCAGGTCTGCACTGGCATAAAGCGAATTAAAGGCACGCCGATAGTCGATCCCGCCCCTGCTTATGGGCTCGTTCACTGAATTGGCCAGAAAATAATTGCCCGGATAGCTCAACCCTCCGCTGGTTTGACCGGTATTGAACGAGGCTGTGGTGCGTTGTATTTCTCCGCCAATGAAACCATTGATGTCCAGGCCTGGAGCGATTTCCCGTTCAGCGGTAACCATGGCTTTCAGAAAATAATTTTCCTTGACACGATGCCCCAGGGCATACAAGCCACCGGTAAATTCCTGTCCCTGCCCCAGCTCTTTAGTCTCGGTTTTCGTATAGAGGTTATTCAGGTTCCCTTCCAGGATCAGGTTGGACCAGTCAGCCAGGCGGGTAGTTAATGCGATCCGGCTCCGGAGCATCTGCTCGCGCTGGTAATAATTATTCTCGAACAGGTTAAACCAAAAACGGGTTTCCGGCGCCTTGTTGGTTTCCTCGTTAGAGTTGGGGTTTGGGGCGCCACCTAATGCACTGGTATAATGCTGAGGCTGCATCCAGTATTTTGTATCGTAGTTTCGAGGAATCATCCAGGTAAAGAGCTTTCCGTAATTATAGGAAGCAAAAGCGTCCAGTCCGCCAAGGCGGGGTGGATTCAACCCTTTGAAACTGGAATAATTTGCACTCACATCAAGGTTCATGCGATCGTTAAGCTCGTGAGTGACCCGCAGCCCAAACGCGTTCTTGATCATTTCATTATTATGAACGACCCCTTCGCTTTCGTTACGATTGTACGATAACCTAAAGGTGGACCGATCTGTCCCTCCGTCAAGTGCGATGCTTGTATTGGAGCCAAAACCATTCTGGAAAGCATCCAGAAAATTGTTTGGCTGAGGCAGGTAACGGGTGGATGTGCCGTCGTAATTGAGCACTTCCTGGCCTTCCATCCGGGGGCCCCAGTTTTCCAGTTCACGGTTGATCCCCTGATCGATGTAGGGCTTTCCCGTAGCCGGATCTATGGGAAAAATTTTGGTCATATATGCCTGATCGGCGGTATAGTTCGGATCGCGCCGGTCGGTAAAGAACGGTCCGTTGGTCCCCCCTCCGAATTCGTTTTGAAAATCTGGTCCGGAATAGGGTGTGAAGGTGCTAAAGGTTTGGGTCAGCTGAACGCCCAATCCACGACCTTCTCTTCCTTTTTTGGTGGTGATCAGCACCACACCATTGATAGCCCTGGACCCGTAAAGAGCGGCGGCAGCCGAGCCTTTGAGAATGGAAACGCTTTCAAAGTCTTCCATATTCAGGTTCTTCAGGTCGTTCCCGAAATCACGCCCGTTTCCACCGAAAATATCATTATCCATGATAACGCCGTCGATCACGAAGATGGGCTGATTATTACGTCCAAGCGTTGAGTTGCCACGGATCAAAATCTTGGAGTTGCCAAACAAGCCGCCTGCGCCCATATCAATCTGAACGCCGGCCACCCGCCCCTGTAACGCATTTACAGGGTTCGTTTCATTGGTCACGGCCAAATCCGATCCCTTGATCTGGGTGACTGAATACCCCAGAGACCGTTCTTCCTTTTCGATACCCAGGCCGCCCGTTACTACCGCTTGTTCCAGTTGAACGGCGTCCAGGGCCAGCACCACATCGATGACCTGCCGGTCTCCTACCGTGACTTCCTTCATCTGAAATCCAAGCAGGCTGAATTGTAACACATCTTCGGGATTTACCCGGATTGAAAAGGCGCCGTTCTCATCAGTTTGGGTCCCGCTTGCGGTGCCCTTGACAATTACGCTTACCGCGGGGAGCGGCTCTGTGCCGTCGCTGACCGTTCCCCGGACCAGCTGCTGGGCCCCCGCGCTGAGGGAAATACCCAGCAGCGCGACCAGTAACCAGCCTTTCTTAAAGTGGTACTCGTTTGACATATACTATTGGTTTTAATAATCATATCCATCTCTGTAATAAGATTCGTTTTGTTTTGATTCCGGCACCCAGAAAATAGGGGTGTCAAAATTATCCTGATCTTTTACAGTTGCGTAGTTTTCCGCATTGGTTGCCAGGGAAGAAGTCGGATAACGTATGCGTTCGGGGGTAGGCGCCATCACCTTTCCCTGAAAAGTCATGGGTTCCAGCCTGGGGTGACGTGTCCGGCGTAACTCAGCAAAGAGTTCGTAGGGATGCATCAGATTAAGGTGAATGTATTTTTGCTGCATCAGCACCTCCATCTGGTTTTCAAGACCCGATTGGCTGTTGAACGCTGTTTCTACCTGATCTGCATAAGCCGCCACCAACGCATCTGACGGCCGCTGAGGGTGGAGCACGGCAACTCCCGATTCATAAGAACTTAACGCACTGATGTTGTACCAGAAATCTGTTGAATTGACAACAGCGTCATGAAGATGAGCTCCGGCGGTTTTGCCTGTGGTAACCAATCCCTTCATGACCGCCTCTGCCAGGCAAAGATCAAGTTCCGCTCTCGACATCATGTACACCGGGAACTCATTGTGGGTATAAGTGGCGTGATTATACATCGACAGGGCGTTTTGTTCCAGCGAAGCAGTAATATCATCGGCATAGGGATAATATGTTTCCCCTGCCTTATAAGGTGCATCCTGTGCATCGGCATTCATGCTGGCGCCGCGGTAGTCTCCGTGTTTGGTTGGCATTGCAATAACCGGGAGACGGGGATCGTCCATTCCTTCCTCGTATGTAAGCTCGTTGAAATTCATTCTCTTCATGATAATGTTGGGAATAAATGTTACAAAAGCTCGTTCATACAATCCTCTGGTCCACGTACCGCCACTCAACACATTGTTTTCAAAAGGAAGTGGCCAGGTAAGATCTTCTTCGGGTACGCCTTTATCGAAGGCATCCTGAATATGTGTTCCTGCAAAGGCTTCATCCACTGCAGACATACGCAGGGCAAACTTGATTCGAAGTGAATTAATATATCGTTGCCATTTGTCAATGTCGCCATGAAAAGCAAAATCCTGTACCTGCAATTTGCTTTTGGCGTCTTCTGACATTTTTCCGTAGGAAGCCGGCAAGATTTCACCAATCATTTTAAGTTCATCCAGAATGGATTTATAAACCTCCTCCGGATCATCGAATTTTGGGAAGAATACGGCTTCCGTACCACGCAATGCTTCCGAATATGGAATACTGTTATACAAGTCAACCAATTTCAAGGCACCATAATCTTTCACAACGGTTGCCAGATGAAAGAATGTTTCCACTTCGGCCTTTTCTTCCTCGCTCATTGCACCCAGTTCATCGCGCATCAGACCGTAATTTTTCATTCGCTTGTAATAATCATCGAAAAAACCCCTGATCGCTGAATCATCTAAACCAAGTCCGTTGACCAGATCGTCATAATCTGTGTACCACCCATATCGGGGAGTGATATACCGGACTGCTACCTGGCTGTAACTGGGTATCCCGTTGCCAGACATCTGCCACCACCATTCTCCGTAGTCCTGAACATAAATTTTCCATTCATACATCATCGATGTGAACATACCACCAAAAAGGTCTTCTTTGGGAGGGTTGGTGCTTTCGGGATTAATAAATCCTTCCTCCAGCTCACTTTGGCAGGAAAAAAACAATGTTGTCAGCACAAGTATTTTATAATTGATCAATTTTTTCATGGTTTCTCCAGATTGATTAAAAGCTTACGTTAAGGCCCAGGGAGAATGTTCTAACAGCGGGATAAAAGGAATTCTCAATATAACTGTCGATGCCCAGACTTGACTCAACATCGACATTGGGAATTGTCTTATGCAAATAGAACAGGTTTCTGGCAGCAAGCGACAAGGTCATTCGTTGTACTTTTATCTTGCTGGTGAAGGAGGTTGGAAGTGTATAGCTCAAAGCCACTTCCCGTAGTTTGATGTAGTCATTTTTAAATAAACGGTCAGGCGGCCATGAGGTGCTTAGATCGTTGATGTAAGAGGAATAGTATTCCGTAGCAGAAATGATGATATCATTTTCCATAAACGTTGTCGTTCCATTCTCCGATACTTCCTTCACTCCGTCCAGAATGAGGCCATCGTGATAAACATGCCCGTCGGCTGATTCCGCAGGTGCCTCCTGATTGTGTTGCCATCCTACTTTTTGATTTTGATCGTTGATGTAGTAGGCCATCCCTCCATTGGATTCATCTCGATACTTCAGGGTGTTTTTGGTGACTCCGTTTCCTGTCAGGTAATAATTGGAGTAAGAGAAAATGGTACCTCCGAATTTGTAATCGAATCCTAGGTAGAGGCTAAGTCCTTTGTAATTAAGATCGGTAGTGAATCCGCCCAGAAATTTTGGATTGGCGTTACCAACTGTTTTCAGTTCATCGTCAAGCTGATAAAGTCCGTTCCCGGCAACAACCTTATTTCCCTGATCATCGTATTTATAATCATACATCTGGATATCATTAATAGGATGACCTTCCTCCGCTATTACCCGAAAACCAGAATTTCCGTTTAGAGATTTCTGT
>DATCYD010000038.1:0-16546 GCA_036570465.1 Anseongella sp. | reverse complement strand
GGGTTGCGGTCGGGAATATTGAACGCATTGAAATTGTTAAAGGCCCCTCATCTTCCCTTTATGGCAGCGAAGCGTTGGCGGGAGTGATCAATATTATTACGCGGGATCCGGAAATTGGTGCCCGGGGAACACTTTCTGCCCGATACGGAAGCAACCAGACATCGGATCTGGGAGCCTCACTGGGCGGACGGGGCGAGAAGCTGAGTGTATATGGTTTTTTAAATCGCTACAGTACAGAGGGGTATCGTTTAGGAGAAAATTCGTCCATGCCTACCGTGGCTCCCTTTCATGCCTATACCTTTCAGCTAAAGAGCGAATATGCCCTGGATAAGGCCACCTCTGCGGTGTTTTCGGGGCGTTACTTCGACGAACGGCAGGAAAGTTTTTACCTGCTTTCGGGAGAGGATGCAGAACAGACTGTGGACGAGAAAGGAATGTCTCGCGACTTCAATCTTTCCGCCTCTGTGCGCCATCGCTTTTCCCGTTCTACTGAAGCAGTTGCCCGCTTGTACCATACCGGCTATCGGACGGCCTCGGATGTGGTTTACCGTGAAAACGGTGAGTTTTACGATGCCACATTCTTCGACCAACACTTTCTTCGTCCAGAGGTTCAGGTGAATCACCGGCACAGTGATCACTTGCGTTTCACTGGCGGCGCGGGTTGGGTGAGTGAATCGGTGGAGGCCACGCGCTATTCGGAAAAGAAAAAATTCCAGTCAGGGTACTTGTTTCTGCAAGCCGAATGGAGCCCTGTAGAAAAAGTGCATTTGATCGCAGGCGGTCGTTTTGACACCCATAGCGAGTATCGTTCTCAGCTGAGCCCCCGGATATCGGGACAGTACACCATTTCACCGGTACTTTCGGCTTATATCTCTTTCGGGAGGGGGTATAAAGCACCTGATTTCCGGCAGCTTTATCTGAATTTCACCAATTCCCTGGCCGGATACAGCGTCTTTGGTAGTAACGAATTGCGGCAGCGCCTGGAAGAACTGGATGCATCCGGACAGATCGCTGCCTATCTGGCTGATCCATCTGCCATTGGCCTGATCGATGCGGAAAGTTCACTTTCCTACAATGCCGGGTTGCGTTATGCGCCACTACCTGCACTAAAGCTTCGCGCCAACGTTTTCAGGAATGATGTGCAGAATCTGATTGAAACCCTCCCGGTTGCCCGCAAGACCAATGGGCAATCCGTTTATAGCTATGTTAACCTGAATAAAATATTTACTCAAGGTGTTGAATTGAACGCCAGCTGGTGTCTGACGTCCAGCCTGGAACTGGCAGGGGGGTATCAGTATCTGGAAGCTTTTGATAAGGAAGTGCTTTCCAGTCTTAACGCCGGAGAGATCTTTCGGAGGAATCAAACCACCGGATCTACCGAACGGGTACCGCGGGCCGATTACGCCGGCCTGAGCAATCGTTCCAGGCACATGGGAAATCTCAAGCTCAGTTATTCGGATTTTCGTCTCGGTTTTAATGTGAGCCTTCGCGGCATCTACCGGGGACGTTACGGTTTTGGTGATTTCAACGGCAACGGAATCGTGGATATGGACAATGAATACGTCGATTCTTACGGAGTAATTAACCTGACGGTGTCTAAGTACCTGTTTGCCGAAAAGCTAACCCTTCAACTGGAGGTAGAAAATATGCTGGATCATACTGATCCGGCTCGTATTCCCACTCTTCCCGGCAGGTTATTCCATGCCGGACTCAATTTTACGATCGGAAAACAACCATAATAAAAGAACAAACATGAAACAAGGAAAATCCTATCTATTCTACAGCCTGCTCGCAGTAACGAGCCTTTCTCTGGCATCCTGCAGTGAAGACGATGATCCGCCTGCGGTCATTCCGAAACTTCAGGTAAAGGAAGTCGTCGATCTGAATGCTGATAAAGCTGCCAATGACAGCCATTATGTTTTCTTCAGCTTGGTGGATGGAAAAACAGTTCCGGCTACTGATTCTGCAAGTAACAAATGGGATATAGCCTTTAGCGGGACAAGTATTATCCTCAACGGCGGTGTCAGTGGCCCCGGGAGTACAGGCGGGCAGTTGATCGAGGGTGTTTTCACAGAGCTGTCAGAGGCTCCTGAAAGTGGATACCAGGAAGATGCCGAAGGTGAACCGGGTATTTCCAAAGATTGGTATCGTTACACCTTTATGGAAGAACCCCAGCATGCTATTTTGCCGGTAGCAGGTAAGGTGCTGGTTGTGAAAACAACTGGCGGTCAGTATGCTAAAATAGAGATCATCAGCTATTACAAAGGGAATCCGGATACTTCGACCGAGGAATTCGCTGATTACATGAACCGGGTACCATCGGCCTATTATACATTCCGTTATGTGTATCAGCCTGATGGAAGCAGGACCCTTCAATAAGATATATTCTGGTTTAGGTTAAGTTAAGGAAAGCAGTGCAGGCCGACCGGCCTGCCGCTTTTCTTCTTTAAAAAGGATTTAATAAATGCACATAAAACGAAAAATATTGCTGACCGCCGGGGCAGGTTTATTGCTGCTAGCCAGCGCATGCGGCCCTTCATCCGGAAACCGGCAAGGGTCTGCAAAGCAAGCTGCTGATTCACTTTTGGATGCGAAAGACGGGGCTGGAGGATCTGCGATTGCCGTTACCCCGGAAACCCGCATTGTTTCCCTGAATGGAACCATTAGTGAGATCCTGGCAGCACTTGGAATGGAAGAAAATATTGTAGGTACCGATGTAACCAGTACGTACCCGGCATCTATGCAGGAAAAACCAAAGGTGGGGCATAACCGGAATATTTCCGCTGAGGGAGTGCTTTCTTTGCAGCCTGACCTGATACTTGCCAGGACTGAAGAGTTGAATACAGCCTTGCGCAGCCAGTTTGAAACCGCTGGGGTACGCGTGGTCTCCTACAAGCAGGAATACAGTGCCGAAGGGACAAGAACATTGATCCGGGAAGTGGCTCAAAGTCTTGGCCAGCCGGGAAGGGCTTCCCCGATCATTGGCCGGCTCGATAAAGACCTGAAAACTGCCGATCGTTTTGTGGATACCCTTTCCAGGCCCCGGGTGCTTTTTATTTACGCACGGGGAACAGGCACCATGATGGTAGCCGGGGAAAACACGCAGATGGAACAGGTGATTCATATGGCTGGCGGCCAGAATGCTGTCAGAGGGTTTGAAGATTTTAAACCTCTGACAGCAGAATCGCTGGTGGCGGCCAACCCGGATGTGATCCTTTTATTTGATTCCGGACTGGAAAGCCTTGGAGGTATGGAAGGCTTGCTAAAGGTTCGGGGAATAGCACAGACAAATGCAGGAAAGAACAGGAAAGTCATTGAAATGGACGGACAGCTCCTTACCGGCTTTGGCCCGCGGCTTGGCAAGGCCGTTGCGGAGCTGGCGCAAGGGATCCGATAACATATCGGCGGTTTATCGCAAACCCGGGTGGTTACTTAGCGGGTTGTCATTGCTATTACTGGCGGTGATCGTACTTTCGGCATGTACCGGTGCGATGGAGATATCCTATGAGGATCTGTTGCAGATCATGAGGCATGAACTTGGGCTGGCGGCCTCACCTGCCGCGCTGGAAAAGGGACCGGTATTGATGGTTATCCGGTTGCCCCGGATCGTACTGGGTATTCTGGCAGGCGCCTCACTGGGTTTATCGGGTGCGGCCCTTCAGGGGCTGTTCCGAAATCCGCTGGCTGAGCCCGGACTGATTGGTATATCTTCCGGAGCTGCCCTGTTTGCCACAGCCACCATCGTACTTGGAAACAGTATTTTAAGTGGTTTTAGTGAAATGACCGGTTACTATGGTCTTATGCTGGCGGCTTTTGCAGGGGCCGGATTGTGTGCTTTTGCTGTTTACCGGATGGCCGTTTCCCGTGGACGGGCGGTGGTAGCCTTGTTGCTTCTGGCAGGTATTGCTATCAATGCACTTTCGGGTGCTTTTACAGGCATGCTTACCTATTTATCCACTAATGAACAACTACGAAGTATCACGTTCTGGATGTTGGGAAGTCTGGGTGGAGCCAGTTGGCAGACAGTCACAGCCTTATTGCCATTTACCATTGTTCCATTGCTTTTATTGCCACTGCTGGCCCGGTCACTGAACGCGTTTTCACTGGGTGAGCAGCAGGCATTTCACCTGGGTGTGCGAACCGGAAGAGTAAAAAGGTCGGTTTTGTTGCTTTCCACGATGGCAGTGGGGGCTACGGTCGCTGTTTCCGGAGTAATAGGCTTTATCGGCCTGGTGATCCCGCATATCCTGCGAATGGGTGTGGGCGCTGATCACCGGCTGATATTGCCCGGTTCCGCTTTGCTGGGAGCCATCGTATTGCTGTTGTCTGACCTGTTTTCCAGGACCATCGTAGCCCCGGCGGAATTGCCGATCGGGATTGTGACTGCGGTTGTAGGTTGTCCTTTATTCATTTATATCATCTTCAGGGAGCGCGGAAAAAATTATATATAATCAATATGATCGCAGTCAGGAATCTGTCGGCAGGTAAGCGCCTGGCCGGTAAAATGCTGGTAAAAAAATTAAACATGCAGGTCATGGGGGGAGAAATGCTGGCGGTGGTTGGAGCCAATGGGGCGGGAAAAACCACGCTTCTTCGCTTATTATGCAGCGAATTGGAACCCGAAGAAGGCGAAATCATGCTGTATGGCAAACCACTTGGGGCGTACCGGCCCGAAGAGCTCTCCCGGAAGCGCGCCGTGTTGAGTCAGCATAATACCATTTCTCTCTCATTCGCTGTGGAAGAACTGGTCCTGATGGGCCGTTACCCTCATTTTGCAAGACAACCTGGCCGCGATGATATGCTGGCCGTGCGAAATGCCATGGAAGAAACCGGTATCACACACCTGAGGGGGAGGGCCTATAATACCCTGTCCGGCGGAGAACAACAACGGGTACAGCTGGCTCGAGTGCTGGCCCAGGTGTCCGATGTACGAGGGGGGTGCCTGTTCCTGGACGAACCCACCGTAGGTCTTGACTTGCTGCATCAGCAGCAAACCCTGGCGCTGGCCCGGAAAATGGCCGACAGGGGGTATTGCGTGGTGAGCATCCTGCATGACCTGAACCTGGCGGGTCGTTATGCTGATAAAGTACTGGTCATGAAGCAAGGGGAGGCCATTGCCTTCGGCGATCCATTGGATGTCCTTAACTGCGAAGTCATTCATCAGGCTTTCAATATTCAGGTGAAGCTAATGCCCTGCGAGGATTTTCGCTGCCCCTTGGTAGTTCCCATCAGCTGATGGGCCCTGACCGGAAGAGCTGAGGTCCTCATTGGTCCTGGTACCTTGTTGGAACCTGATATCCGAATTGTAGAATAATCTGAAAAAAAGTAATCATGGAAAAAACAATCTCATTGAAAGAAATTTGGGCCGAATTCCGGCAAAAAAACCCTAAAGTTCGAATCCGGGAAGCCGCCCGGATCCTGGGAGTAAGTGAAGCTGAACTGGTGGCCACCGGAGTAGGTGATCATGTGATTGCCCTGAAAAACACTTTTAAAGACTTGTTGAAGGAGGTGAGCTCTTTGGGAAGGGTGATGGCACTTACCCGCAATGAGTTTTGCGTGCATGAACGCAAGGGCAGGTACGAACAGGTATCGTTCAATAACCATGTTGGTTTAGCGCTGGGTCCCGATATAGATCTTCGTCTGTTTATGAGTCACTGGAAAATTGGTTTTGCCGTTCAGGAAAATGATCGAAAAAGCCTCCAGTTCTTCAATGGAGAAGGCACGGCCATGCACAAAATATACCTTACCCCAGACAGCGATTTGACAGCTTATAACCAGCTGGTGGAACGCTACAGGTCATCCGTTGTCCCGGACCCTCTTGTTTCTACAGCGTGGCCGCAGGGAGCAGGCAATGAGCCTGTGGATCTGCCGGCAAGCATAGATAGCACAACAGTCCGGGATTTTCAGCAAGGCTGGCTGGAACTGAAAGACACCCATGACTTTTTCGGCTTGCTCAGAAAGTATGGATTGAACCGGGAAAAAGCCATGCACATCGCCCCGGAAGGGCATGCTATCCAGGCCGGAACGGAACAATTAACAGAAATTTTTGAAAAGGCATCGGAGCGGCAACTTCCCATTATGGTATTTACCAATAGTGCCGGGTGTGTCCAGATCCATACCGGCCTGGTTCAGCGATTGGTTACTGCCGGACTCTGGTTCAATGTGCTGGACCCGGATTTCAACCTGCACCTGCGACTGGAAGGAGTCGCCTCAGTTTGGCTGGTTCGTAAACCAACGACCGACGGCATCGTCACGGGAATTGAAGCTTTCAACAGCAGTGGAGAACTGATCGTCCAGCTTTTTGGCAAACGGAAACCAGGTATTCCCGAGGATCCCGCCTGGCGTTCCCTGACGGGCGAAGTGTTTGAGATCCGATAAACGACAAAGGGGCTGTCTTACGCGGACAGCCCCTTTGTATGAATTTTGTCGGTTCTCCCGGCGATTGATTACGCCTCGTTGTATTCGATCTTGTGAATATGACGGTCGATGTTCCAGCGGCCGGTACCTTCTTCGCCAATGACGTCGAAAAGTTCCAGGATGCGACGGGCAATGTATTCTTCTTCGCGCTGCTCTTTCACAAACCAGTTGAGGTATTCTATCGTTGAATAATCCCCTTCTTTGTGACATTGAGCCATGATATTCTTGAAGGATTGGGTTACGGTAATCTCATGTTCGAGAGCCTCTTCAAATACTTCACGGAATGAGCCGTATTCCTGTTTGATGTCGCTGACTTCGGGTGAAATGGCCGTACCGCCCATGTCTGAAACGAATTTGAACAATTTCAGTTGGTGGCCTCGTTCCTCATCCGACTGGGTGTAAAAATGATTAGCAGCCCCTTCATATCCGTTACGGTCGCACCAGCCAGCCATTCCCAGATAAATAGCTGAGGCTTGGGCTTCTTTTTTAATCTGTTGATTGAGGTGCTTTTCCGTTTCCGTGGAAAGCATGCTCTTTATGCGAATCAGGTCTTTCATAACTTATTCTTTCACTAATACTACAAATATATTGCTAAATAGTTTCACCGGCAATCGTGTCGTGAAATATGGAATTAGTCTTGATTAGAGGGTAGCGAAAAGCCTGGGAGGGAGCATGTTGACCGCACCTGCCGGGCTCAGAGAACCGGCAGGCGGTACAAACAGTCGCGGATGAGGTGGTTTAATTTGAACATGACAAAGGTCCCCTGGAGCAATTCCCGCAGGGCAAGTACGCCTGTTGCGTTCAAAACAAAACAATGCTCGCAGGCACAGATAGAAATGATTTCCAGGTCGGGAGAAGTCGCATCCAGTAACATGTTGTCAATGTCCACCTTTTCAACGGCAGTTTTCAGCCTGATCAGGCACAGGATATTCAGGGAGGTACGTTTCCCTGCGAAATCAATATACAAACACCGCTCGGCGTCCGATTGATAGACTGTTCCGGCAGATGTACTGAATACTTCTTCCAACGATGTGCTTGTAATATCTGATAATTCCATGCCAGTAATACTCGCGTCAAAGATCGGCTTTATTTAGATACAATCCAAATAAAAATCAATCATATAATGGAGGGAATAACCAGGGGAACAGACGTGTTATTGAAAGCAGCTTAGTCTTCCCCAGACGCCGAGAGGCAGTTTGCTTCCTGCGCGGGCCTGAAGGTAGAGTTCTCCCACTGTTGGGGCAGAGCCCGGCATGGCGGTACCCAGGAGATTTTCGACGATCAGAGCGGAAAAGCCCAGTGAATAAGTGTTCAGGATCAGAAAATGTTCGGTTTCGTCCAATAATTGGGCTACTTCTCCGACCATTTCATTAATATGATCTTCCAGTTTCCATTTTTCGCCTTTGGGGCCATGGCCGTAAGCAGGAGGGTCCAGAATGATGCCCTGGTATTTTTTGCCCCTTCGCACTTCCCGCCGGACGAATTTGATCGCGTCTTCCACCACCCAGCGGATATCGGACATGCCTGAAAGGGACATGTTCTCATTGCCCCAGGTGACCACCTGCCGGATGGAATCCACATGAGTGGTATCGGCCCCGGCCTGGCGTGCAGCCAGGGAAGCCCCCCCGGTGTAGGCGAAAAGGTTCAGGAACTTCGGATCGGGATTCTTTAGTCTCCGGATAGAATCGGCGATAAAATCCCAATTCGCTGCTTGTTCGGGGAAAATACCCACATGCTTGAAAGCGGTCAGACCCAGGCGGAACCGAAGATCCAGGCCGGCGCCTTGATAGCGGATGTGCCAGCGGTCAGGAAGAGAAGGTCTTTTCTTGATCCAGTTACCCGTTGTGGCACTTTTTGCGCGGAAGCGGATATCGGCTGTTTTCTCCCATTCGCTTTCTGTGAGGCCTTTGTCCCAAACTGCCTGAGGTTCAGGGCGGGCAAGCACCAGCTCGCCGAATCGCTCCAGTTTTTCGAACCCGCCGCAATCAAGCAACTCATACTCTTTCCAATTTTCCGGTGTAAGCAGCTGAAGCATTCAGTCCTGTTTCATAGCCTTTGCAAAGGAAGTAGCAAAGACAAATTCGTTTAGTTCCTTGTTATCGGTTTTGCGGATATCTTCCCGGGTGCCTTCCCACCATTTTTTTCCCTTATGAAGAAAGATCACATTTTCGCCGATTTCCATGACTGAGTTCATATCATGTGTAACCACAACCGTCGTCATATTGTATTCGTCGGTAATTTCGTAAATAAGTTTATCGATGATGATGCCGGTCAGCGGGTCAAGACCTGAGTTGGGCTCATCACAAAAGAGATATTTCGGTTTCAGGGCAATGGCACGGGCAATGCCCACTCGTTTCTTCATGCCACCACTGAGCTCCGAAGGCATTTTGTTGTTCACGTCAGCAGGGTCAAGACTCACCCGCTTGAGACAGAAATTCACCCGATCCCGTTTTTCCTTCAGACTCATTTCTGTGAACATATTCATGGGGAACATGATGTTTTGTTCCACGGTCATGGAATCGAACAGGGCAGAACCCTGGAACAACATTCCAATTTCCTTACGAATGGGGATCCGTTCCTTAAAATCCATGCTGCTGAAGTCCTGACCACTGTACAACACTTCTCCTTCGTTTACCTCGAGCAATCCTACCATGCATTTCAACAGGGTGGTTTTCCCGGACCCGCTAATCCCGATGATCAGATTTGTGATTCCCGGCCGGAATGAGGCTGAGACATCATCCAGTACCGTTTTTTCACCAAAGCGTTTGGTAATGTTATTCAACTCGATCATTGGCTTCTATAATAATACCTGGGCGACAATATAATCCGCCACCAGGATCATGATACAACTGACTACCATGGCCCGTGTGCTTGCTTCGCCTACTTCCAGCGCCCCGCCTCTAACATAAAAGCCCTGATAGGCAGCCACGGTGGTCATAATAAAGGCAAAAATAAAGGACTTGATCAATCCAACGGCCAGCATAAAGGAAATGAATCCTTCCGTGATGGTCTGCAGATAGGTTTGGGAACTAAGCACTCCTGATGCAGAACAAGCGACAAGACCGCCCATGATGCTGAGAAACATGGAGATGATTACCAATAATGGGATCATCGTGATGCCCGAAAGGAGTTTAGGCGTAATCAGGTAGCCGGGAGAATTGATTCCCATGATCTCCAGGGCATCAATCTGTTCGGTAACCCGCATGGTGCCAATCTGAGAGGCAATCCGGGAACCAATCCGGCCGGTGAGGATCAGACAGCCAATGGTTGGACTCAGTTCCAGGATGGAAGAGTCACGTGTAATGGTAGCCACCAGGCTTTTCGGAATCAGATCACTGGTGATTTGGTATGCAGTCTGGACAGCCATTACGGCACCAAACGAAACCGATACGACCGCCATGATCCCCAGTGAGCCGATGCCCATGGACACCATCTCATCGGTAAGCTCCTTCCAGTACATCCTGAAATTTTCAGGTTTGGAGAAACTGGAGCGTAATAACTGGATGTATCTTCCGAAATGATAAAAGATCATTCAAAAACAATTTTACCTTTGTTTTCCACACGTTAAAAGTAGAAAAATATTTTCAGATAAACATGAAAGCAGTAATAACAGGAGGTTCCCGAGGGATCGGCCGGGAAATAGCCCTGGCATTTGCCAGGGAAGGGGCGACGGTAATCGCTTGCTCCCGCAATACCGGATACCTTGAGAAATTGCACGAGGCTCTGGTTGTTGCAAATCCTGAAGGAAAGCATCGTTGCCTGCCGGCAGACTGCTCCCGCCGGGAGGACCTGCTTTCATTCTTTGAACAGGTGCAGCAGAATAACGAAATTATCGATGTTCTGGTAAACAATGCAGGCATGTACCGCCAGGCAGGTCTGCTTGAAGAACCGGAAGGCTTGCTGGAAGAAATGCTGGATCTGAATGTTTTTTCTGCGTATCACTGTTCCCGTTTTTTTTCAAAAGGCATGAAAAAACAGGGGAGGGGTCATATTTTCAATATCTGCTCCATAGCCAGCCTGCAGGCCGTACCCACAGCAGGTGCCTACACAGTATCAAAACATGCTTTACTGGGCTTGTCCAGGACACTCCGGGAAGAACTCAGGCCCTTCGGTGTAAAAGTTACCGCTGTTATTCCTGGCGCTACCATGACTTCATCCTGGGAGGGAAGTGATCCGGTTGATACCAGGCATTTGATGGAACCTGCAGACATTGCCTCGGCCGTTCTGAATGCTTTCCGGATGGGACCCGGGGCAAACGTTGACGAATTGCGGATCAACCCCCTTGCCGCTCCGCCCTCCC
The DNA here is from genome assembly GCA_036570465.1 of Anseongella sp. Taxonomy (GTDB): domain Bacteria; phylum Bacteroidota; class Bacteroidia; order Sphingobacteriales; family Sphingobacteriaceae; genus Anseongella. The sequence continues at coordinate 5,829 of DATCYD010000038.1, read as the reverse complement.
GCTAACAAGGATCCACGAACCCCGCTCATATCCATATGTCCATTCTTTAACCGGGACGAAATTATTGATTTGATTTCAGTTATGTAATTTGAAATTTTGTTATAAATTTGCCGTATGGGCAGTCCCTCTCAGGAATCAAGCAATACCGATGCCCGGCTATTGGAGCTGGCGGATGCATTGTGCCCGTTTCACAAACAGGTAGTTGCCGATTTGCTAACCTTCCATATTCATCTGAAAATCCGGTTGGGAGTGAGCGATGCACTTTTCTACGAAAAACTCCTGCTGACCCTTACCGCTTGCAGGAAAGAACACGACCCTAAAACCTTTCTCCGTTTTTTTATGAGGCAAATGGGATCGGTTTCAGGAAAGGAAATATCGGATATCGTCCGATTGCTTCAAGGGTCCCTGCTTCTGAAAAAAGATCGGTTAAAGGTGGTGACACTTCCTTTCTGGAAGGAAACCTTTGCCGGGGTCTGACCGCAAGCCAACACAAGTATTAAATCGAAATAATTCCCTGCCTGATAGCGAAGATGACCAGTCCGGCGACATTCCGGGAACCAATCTTTTCGAATAACCGGGTGCGGTAACCTTCTACGGTACGGACACTTAAAAAAAGTTTTTCGGCAATTTCCATGTTGGTGTATTCTTCGCAGATCAGTCGCAGAATATCTTTTTCCCGCTCATTAAGTTCCACCTCATCCGATACTTCACGCATGCCGGCGCCGGCACCAACCAGCTGCTTTACCAGCGTAACAGACAGTCGTTCGTTGAAATAGAATTCCCGGGAATGGACCGTTGTGACGGCATCAATGATCTCCCGGGGCTCGGCATTCTTAAGTATGTATCCGCTGGCGCCCGCTTTCATCATGTCCAGGATATATTTGTCCTCGTGATACATGGACAGTGCCAGTACCTTGATTTCAGGGCATTGTTCCTGCATCCAGGCCGTGGCCTGCATCCCGTCCATGACCGGCATTTTAATATCCATCAGAACCACTTCCGGCTTCCGCTGGGGAAGCAAGTCAATGAGTTCCTGCCCATTACCAGCTTCCGCAACAATGCGGAAAGAAGGTTGATCTTCCAGAATGGCTTTGAGCCCTTCCCGGAATATTTTGTGGTCATCGGCAATGGCCAGATTTATTGATCCCATATCGGCTGCTCAATTGTTACGGTCACCGTTGTGCCCTTCGAAGGGGCGGCGTCTATCTCCAGACTACCTTTCAACAGCCGGAGACGACTGCTGAGATTTTTTAGCCCGAAGCCATATTTTATAGTTTTTATGTCGAAGCCCTTTCCATTATCGCTAAAACGCATCATAAGCGGGGCGCTTTCACCTGATAAAGTTAAGGTAATTTCGGTAGCTCCCGAATGTTTAATGGCATTGCTGAACAACTCCTGAACAATCCGGTACAGGGCTACTTCGATGCCCGATGAATACCGGGCAGAAACGTTGCTGCTAAAGTTAACCTGAACTCCGCTTCGCTGTTCCACTTTGAGTGCAAGTTCCTTAAGCGCCTCTGTCAGGCCGAAATTGGTGAGTAAATGGGGCATCATATTATGGATGATGTTCCGGATCTCCAGGATGCATTCTTCGGCCAGGTTACGGGTGGCCCCCATGAGCTCCTGTGTTTCCGGGGCTGACCCACAGCGTTTTTCCAGCCGGTGAAGATTGAATTTGATCACAGATAATACCTGTCCAACACTGTCGTGCAAGTCTTCCGCAAGGCGTTTTCGTTCCGACTCCTGGGCTTCAAAGACGGCCTTCAATAAGTCGCTTTGCTGTTCGCTCTGTAGCTTTTGCATCTCTGTTTGATTTTTCAACATCTTCCGCTGATATATAATCACGAAGAGGAAAAGAAAAATAATGAGCGCTACAATGACCAGCGTTCCGACGATCAATACCGGGATCAGGTTGTTTTCTGGGGTTTGCAAAGTAATCCTGTTGCGTATAAGATATTGGAAAAAATATTGATGATCAAATGGATTGCATACAACTCTTCCTGTTGCTGTACAATGACAAGGTCAAAGAGCATAAACAGGAATATATTTACCGAAAAATAAATGAGCACTCCGGAATTGATCCAGAACATGGCTTGTTTTTCGATGTGCACATACTCTTGCCGGGTAAATATCTGATAAAAGAACAGCAGGGAGAAGGACATGAGCACGACACTTTGGAGCGTATTTGAAAAGGAAGGATACACCCATATCCCTCCTATGAACAACGAGCTCACAATAACTGCCAGCACCGATGCCGGTCCAAGGAAAAGCACCAGTCTTTGCAGCGTTTTCGATTGGAATGCCCGGTAGTACAGTACGCTGAAAAGGCTAAGGCTTAGTGCAATGAACAGATGGATCAGGGGCATGTTATTGGCAAGTCCTGCCCGCATAGACAGCATCAGGATCAGTTCGAATAGTGCAGCTGCCAGAAAATAAAAGACCGCAACCACCAGGACGCGGTCTATATGACGAAAATTGATCGCCGCTGCGATCATGGGCAATGCCGCCGATGCGGCGGAATAATCATTTAAGGATAGCTGTTCCATCGTTCACTAATAATGGCTGTCACGCTGGCGGATCATTATCCGGTAAAGTCGTTTTTGGGACAGCCCGGAGAACCAGGACAGGGGTAAGATTGCTCAATCGCCTTGAAACCATCGCCGCTACCCGCACTGGTAAAGGCCATCGGCTGAATTTTATCAGCGTCGGATTTCTCTTTCGGTTGTTCCCCTTTTCCATAAGTTTGCCCTTCCCCATATTCGGGAAGCTGGTCCTTGCCTTCCCGGGTGGTGCCTACCAGGATCAAATGTTCTTCCCCTTCGGCATCGGCCAGTCCTTTCCGCAGAAAGTTACTTATGGCCAGGAGAAATCGTTGCCAGGCATTCGGCTGCATGCTGTTCGCGTAATAAATCCTGATTCCCATACAATCCTGCTGGTTCAGTAAGTCCTGAAGATGTGTCCTGCCAAAAAAATGGGAAATGCGTTCTCCCGGCCGTATCTGGCGATAGTTACTGGTCCATTGAATGCCCGTTTTTCTGTCTATAGGCGCACCTTCATTGCCGGTAATTGGAAATTTAAGTTGGTCTTTTTGCATGGTATTAAAGTATGGTTTAAAAGAGTTTTAGATAAAAGTAGCATTAATAACCCATTGATTGCAACGATCAACAGACATTCAGGTATTTCTACGCACCACCTGCCGGGGAACTACGTAAACAGAAACGGGTACTGGCAGCGTGCCGTTTCCGTATTGGCTACCTTGCCCTGCCAGCCTGGAATAGCAACCTTTGGATTATGATTAACCAGGCAATTACAGCAATCATTACGCGACTCAATGACTATATAGGTACGGCAGCGCCCGATGTGCTATTAGGCAACATCTCTTTATTAGAGGTTACCTCGGAGGTGGATGGGGCATCCCTTTCCGACCGGGTGGTTGCTTCGGTGGTCAATATCCAGCAAGAGAAATCTATGCGGAACCTTCCGGCAAAACGCTCTTCCCTCGGCCCGGATGGTACGCCGGAGGTAGTGCAACAGGAACCTGGTATTCCTTTAAATGTCTATTTGCTCTTCGGGGCCAATAAGAGTGATTATGGAGTGGCGCTACTCCGGATCACCCAGGTAATCTCCTTTTTCCAGCGGAGATCAGTCTTTACACCCGTTGAAGTTCCTGAGTTAGGGCCACTGGACGTGAAAAAGCTGATATTTGAACTGTACTCAACCAATTTTACCGAGCTCAACCAGCTATGGGGCATTCTGGGAGGGAAATACGTTCCTTCCGTAGTTTATAAGATGCGTCTGTGCGTTATTCAGGACGCTCCCGAAACACCGTCAGCCATGGTAGAGGAAATTTACCTGGAAGCCGGTCACTTAACCAAACGATAGCAACAATGGAAACGAGTGCATGGCGGTATCAACCGGAATTTATTCTTACAACGCATATCAATGGTCAGCCCGCCGGGGAACGCATCGAGGTGGTGTCTCCGGAGACAACCAGCGATTTGTTGGACCGTCACGCATTCATCTGCCGGAGCCAGGGGGGCAGGCTCACCGCCTTTGCCCTTCAGCTCCTGGGAGATACCGGGTGGGACTCCGTTTACCCGTTGTCCATGCCATTGGGGTTCACGTTCTGGCTGAAAACAAAAACCGCGGAAATACCCGCCGCGACAGCGCTTCCGGATGTTGATTTCGGTAACCCGGTCTTTTATGCAAACAATTTGTCCGCATCCGGAGACATTGATGCCGGACTATCCGGCAACCAGCTGGAATTGTTTCCGGGGTCGGGTTCACCCGCCGAAAAAACGGCTGCCTTATGCAATCACCTACCTTCGGCAAAAATACCGCCAGCTACCTACACGATGGTCCGCGCCGGAAAGATCCGTGCCGGGATGCCGTTGGAATATCCGTTTTCAGAATCCCTGCTTCCCACCCAGCGCATGGCTGCGCTCGACCTTCGCCTGAACCCTGGCGGGGCATACATGGTGCAATTGCAGGGAAGCGGACCGGTTAACCGGCGGGTGGTGGTGGATGAAACAGCTTTGGCAGCAGGTGTACATACCATTGTAGATATTTACAGGGACGCATGGAGGGCGCCGTCCCCGCCCATCGAATACAGTATAAACTTTATCACATAAAATTCTAACAGTTATGATCGATCTGGCAGCGCTGGGTACACCCGGTGTCTATATTGACGAGGTACCAAAACTACCACCTTCAGTAGCGCAGGTGGCAACAGCTATTCCAACATTCATCGGATATACCCGGAATGGAGAATTGAACGGAGAGTCCCTTCTGAATACTCCGGTCCGAATCGGGTCGATGGTGGAATACGAGTCCGTCTTTGGAGCGCGCGTAGAAACGGTGGCTGTTCAGGCAACTTCGGGGTCCGCAGGAGCAGAGATTGCCATAACCGGTCCAGGCACTTTCTTCAGGATGTATTATACCTTACAGTTGTATTTCGCCAACGGAGGCGGCTCTTGCTACATTGTTTCCATAGGGCCGGATGATGGATCTGAGACGATCACCGATGCAGCGCACGTGGCCGGTCTGAATGCCATTGCCCGCGAAGATGAGCCTACGCTGCTGGTCTTTCCCGATGCGGAAGGCATCCAGGATGCTGAAAAGTTCTATGGTGTCTATCAACAAGCGCTTGCACAATGCGAATCGCTAAAAGACCGTTTTCTGATCTGCGACATCTTTAACGGCCAGCTGGATTTTAGAAAACCCGGAGGCACAGATGTGATCAATGATACTGCCACTGGCATTCGAACCAGGATCGGGACCGGCGGATTGCGCTATGGCGCTGCCTATTATCCACATCTGGAAACCACCCTTTCTTATCAATACGATGAAATGGATGTCGATGTTACCGGCTCCGCTGTCCCGGTGGGTGCTGTTCTCCGCAAGCCGGAAACAGCGACGGATGCAGAAAAGGAAAGCTCCTTGTTTCATAGTTTCAATGATCTCTATCATCAGATAAGAGCCGCGATTGCCGCGCTTCCGATAGTCCTGCCACCCGGTGGAGCAATGGCCGGTGTCTATGCAGCAATAGATGCTACACGCGGGGTTTGGAAATCACCCGCAAATGTCAGCCTGAAGTATGTCAAAAAACCAGCTGTGGACATCGATGATGAAAATCAGAAAGATCTGAATGTACATACCACCGGAAAATCGGTGAATGCCATCCGGAGGTTTACCGGCAAAGGCACCCTGGTCTGGGGCGCCAGAACGCTGGATGGAAATAGCAACGAATGGCGTTACGTGAGTGTCCGGCGCTTTTTCAACATGGTGGAAGAATCCACGAAGAAAGCAACCGAACCCTTTGTTTTCGAG
>DATCYD010000037.1:0-19534 GCA_036570465.1 Anseongella sp. | reverse complement strand
GCCGTGTTGATCTGTTTGGGCATCTCAAAAATGTTAAGGCGAATCTATACTAATATAGCTGGAGGAAACGCTTCCTACAGCTTTGAGCACCGGGTGTTCAATCTTACCAGCTTTATTATTATGACGTTTGGTATTCAGGCCGCGGTGATCAACTACCTGATTGGTTTGCATATTGTTACCGTTTGGCTGGCTGTTTCAGGTGCTGTCGTGTCCGCCGTCCTCTTTTACTTATCGCGACATCGAAAATGGTTTACAGCTACTACTATTTTCATCTTTACAACGGCGACCATCATCGTTCTTGGGGGATCGTACTTTTTTAACGGAGGGTCGGCAAGCCCCGTTTTGTATTTCTTCTTTGTCCTTTTAAACATCTTTTTGTTGATCGCTGAACGGAAGCATCAATTGTTGATCTATGGCTTACTGGCCGGATCCATCCTTGCGCTTTTATTAGTGGAATACTTTTTTCCCCGGCTGGTAGTGCCTTACTCCTCGTTCGACGAGCGGATGATCGACCACATCACCTTACTTATCTACTGTCCCCTCTTTTCAATGGTTGTTATTGTATTGTTTCGCCGTAGCTATGATTGGGAGCAGGAAATGGTTTTGAAACAAAAACAAGAGCTGGAAGAGGTTAACCGAATTACTACAGAAAAGAATGAATACATCGAATCGTTGATCAGGGAGCTGCACCACAGAGTGAAAAACAACCTGCAGATCGTGTCTGGATTATTATCTCTACAATCCAACCGGCTTCAGGATGACAGTGCAAGAATGGCCCTGGAAGAAGGAAAAACAAGGGTGGATGCAATTGCGATGATTCATCAAAAGCTCTATATGGACAATGCCCTGGCTACGGTTGACATTAAAGAGTATCTCCGCGATCTGACTTCTTCCCTGGCCAATAGCTTTGGCTATAGTCCGGATTGCATTCAAACGGAAATATGTCTGGCTAAGCCATCAATGGGCATTGATATGGCAATACCCATCGGGTTAATAGTAAATGAGCTGGTAACCAATTCATTTAAACACGCTTTTCAGGAAATTGCAACACCCAGAATAGTCGTGAGTTTACAGGACAAAAAAGAATCTAGGGAGTTAATGGTTGCTGATAATGGAAATGGGATTGGCGATCCAGGTAAGTTAAAGAAATCGGATTCCTTTGGCATGAAGCTGCTGCGAATATTAGTTGAACAGGTAAATGGGACAATGACCCTTCGGCAGGGTCCCGGGACCACCTTCATTATTGAAATACATACTTGATACGATGAAAAACAACGCCTGCATACTGATTGTCGAAGATGAACTGATCACCGCTGAAAGTATTGCCGAGCTGCTGGCACAAGAGGAATATAAAATAGGCGGTATTGCTAAAGATGCCGCAACAGCCCTGAACATTTGTACAAGAGCCGGGGAAACACCGCAGGTAGTTATTTGTGATATCAATATTAAGGGGGAAGTAAACGGAATATCATTAGCGCAACAGCTGAAGAAGACGCATGACTGTGAGATCGTTTTTCTAACTGCTTATTCCGACACAAAGACCCTTCAGGAAGCGTTCGAAACAGGGCCTGTGATGTATGTTGTAAAGCCCTATAGCGATACCCAGTTGTTGGTTGCCGTACAAATGGCCTTTCACATCGCCTTTAAGAAGGAAAATATTGACAGGGATTCCAGGCTGGCACTGACAAAAAGAGAGAGAGAGATTGCCCAGCTGGTGGCCGATGGTTTAGCTTCCAAACAAATCGCTCAAAAACTCCATATCAGCATTGAAACGGTAAAAACACACCGCAAGCACATGCTTCAGAAAAACAATATCGGCAACTTTCCCCAATTGGTTTACCTGATGAAGCAGGAAAACTGATCATCTCTATTCGATGCAACACGATAATATACTACAGTTTATGGCTAAGATGCTATAAAATAGAATAGGGGGAAAAGAATAGATTTGCCCCTATGAAAGAACTGCCTTTAATTGACCTGCTTGTTATTATCCTGTATCTGGCGGCGATGGTGCTTGCCGGGTTCTTCTTTTCCAGAAAGAATAAGAATCCGGACCAGTACAGTAAAGCTTCCGGAAGTATTCCGGGTTGGGCAGTTGGAGTTTCGCTTTATGCCACTTTTTTAAGCAGCAATACCTTTATAGGCGTGCCGGGCAAGGCATTCGGCGGTAACTGGAACGCTTTTGTATTCAGTCTTTCGATACCGCTGGCGGCTTGGGCGGCTTCTCGTTATTTTGTGCCTTTTTACCGGCGCATGAATGAAATATCAGCCTATACACACCTTGAGCACCGTTTCGGTGCCTGGGCCAGAACTTACGCCGTCTTATGCTTTCTTTTTACGCAAATCGCGCGGATAGGCTCTATCTTTTTTGGAATGGCCCTTGCGATCCAGGCGCTGACGGGCTATTCCATGATTGGGATCATGCTTCTGATTGGAATATGTGTCCTGGTTTATACTGTGCTGGGTGGAATGGAGGCCGTTATCTGGACGGAAGTGGTTCAGGCAATACTCATGACAGGCGGGGCCCTGCTTATCATTATCCTGATCCTGGCAGATATGCCGGGAGGGGTCAGCAAGGTTGTGGAAATAGGCATAAGCGACAATAAATTCGGTTTGGGAAGTTTCTCTCCCGGATTCACCACTTCCACTTTCTGGGTAATCCTGCTGTATGGGTTCTTCATGAACCTCAATAATTTCGGTGTGGACCAAAATTATGTACAGCGTTACCATGCGGCCAGCGACGAAAAGGAAGCCAGGCGGTCTATATGGATATGCGCCAAACTATACTTGCCACTTTCTCTGCTGTTCTTCATTATTGGTACTTGCCTTTACGCTTATTACCAGGTGAACCCCGAGCTGACTAATCTTATTAAAATACAGGCCGCCGCTGAACAGCTTGGGGCGGGGGCTTCAGAGGAAGCGATTGCCGCCCGCGCTGCGAACATGCAGCCGGCAGCTTATGGAGATAAGGTGATGCCTTATTTTATGGCCACTAAACTACCGGCCGGTATCGCCGGGTTGATCATCTCTGCTATTCTGGCTGCCGGAATGAGCACCATCAGCTCTGGGATGAATACATCCGCCACCGTGTTCTCGGAAGATATCTATAAACGCTACATCAGGAAAAATATAAACGGAAAGCACAAATTAAGGGTTTTATTTATTGCTACCACCGTATTCGGACTTATAGGATTGACTGCGGGGATGGCGATGATAGGTGTTAAAAGCATCCTGGACATCTGGTGGGAACTCTCGGGCATTTTTGCCGGCGGGATGCTGGGCCTATTCCTGTTGAGTATTATCAGTCGAAAAGCCGGGAACAGGGAAGCCATTTCAGGCACCGTTCTGGGGGTATTGGTGATCCTCTGGATGACCTTCTCCTACCTTGTTCCTGAACAATATTCTTATTTGAAGAACCCCTTGCATGCCAATATGATCATCGTAGTAGGGACACTGGTCATTTTCCTGTCGGGAAGCCTTTTGGGGAAGCTCTCAAAAAAAGCACAATTTGATGGAAAGAACATATAAAGAATTTATTCCTGTCATGCTAACTCCATTTCAGGATAATGGGAGTATAGATTATAAAGGGCTCAGCCGTTTAATCGAATTCTACCTGGAGGCTGGCGTCAGCGGTCTTTTTGCTAATTGCCAGTCAAGTGAAATGTACGCACTGGATGACGAGGAGCGGATGTCTATCCTGAAACACGTATTAAAAGTGGTGGACAAAGCAGTTCCCGTTGTGGCTACGGGAGCCTTTGGAGGTCCGGTTGAAGAGCAGGCTGATTCCATCAAAAAAATGTATGATACAGGTATTCAGGCGGCAATTGTTATTACCTGTCTGATTGCGGGGGAGGAAGAGCAAGATGAGGTATTCGATGAGCGGATATTCCGCCTGCTTGACCTGACGGAAACTGTTCCGCTGGGTTTTTACGAATGCCCCGAGCCTTATAAAAGGGTCCTTTCGGCTGCGCAACTCTCCCGGTTTGTAGGGACGGGGAGAGTGATCTATCATAAAGACACCTGCCTGGATATTGGCCTTGTAAAAGAAAAGCTGGCTGCCACCAAAGGCTATTATTTCGGGCTGTACGATGCTTATATGGTCAATGCCGTGGAAAGCTTAAAGGCAGGTGCGAAAGGCTTGTCCTGTATTCAGGGGAACTTTTTCCCGGAACTCATCGTATGGCTTTGCGAAAACTACGATAAGCCGGAATCCAGTGCGCAGGTGGAAAAGCTCCAAAAATTCCTGACCGCTAACATGGATGTAATGCATGCCGCATATCCCACCATTGCAAAGTACTTCCTCTGCCGGAGGGCTGTTCTCAGGAACAGTTTCTCACGACAGAATGGGGGTGTCATGGATTCTGGGGTCAGGGAAAATATGGACCACCTTTTTATGGCTTACCAGGGATTAAGGAAGGACTTGGGAATATAGGTAGGAAGGTGCTTCATACGGCTTTTCGGGATAAATACTGCTGCTTGTATTTCAAGGGTGTGATGCCCGTCATTTTCTTGAAATGCCGAAAAAAATTTGAGATATTATGGAAGCCACATTCGAAACAGATGACGTCTGTTGTCAGCTTATCCTCAATGAGTAAGCGGCAGGCGTGGCTGATCCTGATCTCGGTCAGAAATTCGTTGTAGGTCTTTTTCGTCATTAGTTTAAAATACCGGCAAAAGGAGGTAACACTCAGGTTGCTGAGAGAAGCAATCTCTTCCAGGCTGATCTCACGCTTGTAATTCGACAAGGTATATTCGTGGATATTGTTCAACCGGATGATGTCCGATTCGTTCGACTGGTAAAAGGCATGGGCCGAAGTGATATGCTGATATCCGGTGCATTCCGCCATTATTTTCAGTATAGACAATAAGACAATAAGCCGTTCCAGCCCCTCTGCCTTCAAGGCCGAATGCATGAGGTTCGCCAGTCTCAATTTGCTCTCTCCGTCGAATAGCATGCCCTTTCGGGCTTTTTCATATAAACTTCCAATCAGTTGGGCCTCTGGAAGAAGCAGGAGGTCCTTGCCCAGGCAGTCGGGCAGGAAGTGGATCACGATCGCTTCGAATTCCTGTTCGGGATCCTCTTCCGGGTTCACATCTTTTGCCTTCCATTTATGCGGCAGGTTCTCTCCAAGCAAAATAAGCTCGCCGGCTGAGAAATTACTGATATCATCCCCGATAAACCGCAAGCCTTGCCCGTTGATCACGTAATGTATTTCCAGTTCCGGGTGGTAATGCCAGAGACCGGTGTTGGTCCCGATATCCTGCCGGATGCTGAAAGAATTATTCGATTTTACCGGTACCTTATGAAAATGTGGCTTCATGCTGTTCGGTTAAGGCATTATTCTACTAATATAACAAAAAATCAATGGAACATTTCCAGTAACATGGTAAGAACGTATAGTATTTGGCTAATAAGTCATAAGAAATGTGGCTTCGTATGTGGGATATTTGTGTTAAACGCTAAACCAAATGAATCACCTTTATAATGACAGAGCACTTTGCCTGGTAGCAAGTGGAGATCTTCGTCCGGCGGCGAATGAGAACTGCTGGGCGGCTCAAGAGGAGATGGAAGCCTCCCTGACAAAGGCGCTGCAGAAGCAGGGTTGGTCCGTAAAGCGTGCGCACGCCTATGATCCGGTAAAAAAGCATGGCTTTATTGATTCCCAGAAAATGGGGATGGATGTTTTCCGAAATATTCACCCTGATGTTCCACTAATCATAGCTGAAAGCGTATGGCAGTATAGTCATCATGTGCTGGCGGGGCTCAGTACTCATCGCGGGCCCATTCTTACGGTAGCGAACTGGAGCGGACAATGGCCGGGTTTGGTAGGGATGCTCAATCTGAACGGCTCCCTAAGCAAGGCCGGCGTATGCTATAGCACTCTTTGGAGCGAAGATTTTGAAGACGATTTTTTCACTGAGGGATTGAAAGACTGGCTGGCAACCGGTACAGTGAAACACGATCAGGGTCATGTGAAGCAATATGAAATGCTGAAGCTTCCCGCCGCCGAGGAACAAAAAGGCCGGGAGTTTGCCCAACAGTTCCGTGAGCGCAAAGCGATCATGGGCGTTTTTGACGAAGGTTGTATGGGAATGTACAATGCGATCATCCCCGATGAGTTGCTGCAGGAGACCGGCGTTTTTAAGGAACGTCTCAGCCAGTCTGCTCTATATGCACGCATGATGGAAGTGAAGGATGATGAGGCGATGGCCGTTCTGGATTGGCTGCTGGAAAAGGGAATGAAGTTCAACTGGGGCAGCGATCCCGCAAGCGAACTGACTAAATCGCAGACCCTGGAACAATGCAAAATGTATATCGCTGTCCTGCGTATTGCCAGCGAATTCGGGTGCAGCACCATTGGTATCCAATACCAGCAGGGTCTAAAGGACCTCACAGCAGCCAGTGACCTGGTGGAGGGGTTGTTGAATAACCGCGAGCGCCCCCCTGCTTATGATCCGGAGGGCCGGGAGCTTTATGCCGGCCAGGCCTTGCCTCATTTTAACGAGGTGGACGAGTGTGCCGGGCTGGATGCGTTGCTCACCTGGGAATTATGGAACCAGCTGGGAATGCCGGGAGAGAATACCCTGCATGATATCCGTTGGGGGCAGCATTATCATGGAAATGGGATCGACGATTTTGTATGGGTACTGCTGATCTCCGGAGCGGTGCCGGCTGCCCATTTCCTGAACGGGTACAAGGATGCGGTCAGTGAAAGACAACCCGCCATGTACTTTCCCTCGGGAGGTGGTACGCTGAAAGGCATTAGCAAGCCAGGACATATTGTATGGAGCAGGATTTACGTTAAGGAACATCAACTCCATGCCGACCTTGGTGTGGGAGAAGTTGTAAAACTGCCCGATGAGGAAACTGCGCGCCGCTGGCGGGAGACGACTCCCCAATGGCCTGTTATGCATGCTGTCCTAAAAGGTGTAAGTCGTGATCAGCTGATGGCCCGCCATAAAGCCAATCATATACAAGTCGTGTATGCGCCGGATGAGGCGAAAGCTCACCGGGCCTGCCGAATCAAGGCAGCGGTCCTTGCCGCATTGGGGTTGAAGGTTAGTTTCTGTGGAGAAGTAGATAGCGACGGGCGCTTATTTAAAGCATGAAGAATATAGCAACATATGTGATGGGGCTCGATTTTGGCACCGATTCGGTTCGTGCGCTGCTGGTAGATGCTCGTACTGGAAAGGATGTCAAAAGCGCTGTTAAAGCCTATCCACGGTGGAAAGAGCAGCAGTATTGTGAAGCAAATGAAAACCGCTTCCGTCAACATCCGCTGGATCATCTGGAATGCATGGAAGCTTGTGTGAAAGAGACACTTTCGGAACTCCCTGCAGACCTTATTGCGAATATCGCCGGTATTTCCGCTGCCACCACGGGATCCACGCCCGTTCCCGTGGACGTTTCCGGTACCCCGCTGGCATTGACTCCGGGTTTTGAAAAGGACCCGGACGCCATGTTCATACTATGGAAAGATCATACTGCTTTTGCCGAAGCCGATGCCATCAACCACCTGGCACATACGTGGGAGACAGACTATACCAGATATTCAGGAGGAACTTATTCTGCAGAATGGTTTTGGTCAAAGATATCATACGTCGTGAAAACCAATGCCCGCGTGCGAAAACATGCATTTTCATGGTTAGAACATTGCGATTGGATACCAGCAGTACTAACCAATCACAAGGACCCCTGCAGTCTTAAACGCAGCCGCTGCGCCGCGGGACATAAGGCCATGTGGCATGATGATTTCGGAGGTTTGCCATCAGAAAAATTCCTTAGTAATCTGGATCCTTATCTGGGCGAGCTACGTCAACGACTTTACCAGGATACTTATACGAGCGATCAATTCGCGGGAATACTCGCTCCCTACTGGGCCCGGCGCTGGGGCTTGCCTGAAGGTGTGAAAGTCGGAGTAGGGGCAATAGACGCCCACATGGGTGCCATTGGAGCAGGCATCGGACAGGGGAGCATGGTAAAAGTCATGGGTACCTCGACTTGCGATATGCTGGTGGTTCCGATGGAAAAATACAGCCGGCAAGCTGTTAAGGGTATCTGCGGGCAAGCTGATGGTTCTATTTTACCGGGAATGACCGGCCTGGAAGCGGGACAATCGGCTTTCGGTGATTTATATGCCTGGCTCAGAGATATACTGGCTTTTCCCCTGGAAGAACTGCTCGCCGGGATGCTTCCGGCCGAAGTGCTCAGCAATGCTGCAGCTCAGATCCTACCTGCACTTGCTGATAAGGCCGCCAGCTTAACAGTTAATGAAAACGATGTGATCGCCCTTGATTGGATCAACGGACGCCGAACACCCGATGCCGACTTTTCCCGGACCGCTGCCCTGGCCGGACTACGATTAGGAACAGATGCTCCGCAGTTGTTCAAAGCCATGGTCGAGGCCACCGCCTTCGGTTCCAAAGCGATCGTGGAATGTCTCCGGCAAGAACAAGTGGAGATAAAAGAGGTCATCGCGATGGGTGGAATTCCCCAAAAATCACCTTATGCAATCCAGACCCTATCGAATGTGCTGGATATGCCTGTTAAAACAACCAAGTCTGAACATGCCTGCGCGTTGGGGGCAGCTATATGCGCAGCTACAGCAAGCGGTATTTATGGGAGCATTGAAGAAGCCCAGGGGGTGATGGCTTCCGGATTTGATCAGCACTACCTACCTGAAAAAAGGAAAAGCAAAGTATATAAAACATTATATCAAAAATACTGCTGGCTGGGAAATGCATCCTACGCCATTACTCCCGGCCAGGACCAACACTTAAATAAACATAATCATGAGAATAGACTCCTTAAAGTTGAAGGGAAGTAAACACTTTTTTCGGCTGCTGCAACTGCTGACCTGCATGACCCTGCTGACTTTTATCGGGAAGGATCGCTCGTATGCCGATGTGCATTGCATCACCACTGATGCCCGACAAACAATACTGAAAAACAGTGGCTCTGATACAAACGATAGTACCGGTAACAAGGACATAAAGCACATAAAAGTATTTTATAAGAAAGGTGAGTTTGGAGGCTGGCCCGCCAATCATGGCATATGGATTTGGGGCAATGAAATCCTGGTAGGCTTTGTGCGCGCAAAACACAAGGAGCAAAAGGGGCATAAATATGATCAGGAGACCGCCCGAGATTTTTATGCAAGAAGTCTTGACGGCGGAATGACCTGGTCAATAGAAGATGCGTTCGCGAATGGACAAACGGCAGAAAGGTATAACAATAGATTGAAAGACAGTGCAAAGGCGCCTGTATCGTTGACCGCACCAATCAACTTCAATCACCCCGATCTGGCATTGACATTCCAGCGCGTCACCAATACCGTAGGCCCCACGCATTTTTATTATTCCTATGATCGGGGCAAATCGTGGAAGGGTGCATTTAAATTCCCGCAGTATCAGCCGGGTACAACCAACCGTACCGACTATATCGTCAACGACCGGCATGATTTGCTTTCATTTGTTTCCGTGGGACACGGGAAAGTCGGCGTATCCCGTACGGTAGATGGCGGCATTTCGTGGAAGTTGCTTTCCTGGATCGGTCCCGACCGAACGGGCGAAGACATGAAAGGTTTTCTGACAATGCCTTCAAGCATCCGCCTGTCATCAAATAAGATCTTATCCATTATTCGCCAACGTGAAAATGACGGTAGAGACTTATTAAGCAGCTACCTTTCAAAAGACAATGGTCTTACCTGGAAAAAGCAACATGATCCCGTATCCAATACCGGCGTGGGAGGCTCTCCTCCGGCATTGGTTAAGCTGAAAGACGGCCGCTTATGTTTGGCCTATGCTGTCCGTGCCGCCCGGAATTCGCGTCTCGAGGTTAAATTCAGCAAGGACAATGGAAAAACCTGGGGAAAAGAGATCGTGCTCCGGAGTAACGATGGTGCAACGCCGGACATCGGATATCCCCGGATGGTGCAACGCCCTGATGGTCAATTGGTAGTCGTTTATTATTGGAATAATAACGCTAAAGCTGGTAGTCCGCCTTACCGGTATATTGCGGCAACGATTTTCAATCCAAAAGACATGAACTAATCCCATGCAGTAATTGCTGAACACATGAAAAAAGCACAAACGATGAAAATCTCTGAACAACAAAAGAAGCAATATCAGGATCAAGGGTTCACAATCATTCCTGATTTTCTCGATTCAGCAGAGCTGGAAGCCGTCCGCCTGGCGTGTAACCAAAGTATCGAGGCGGTCGAAAATAATATGCGTGCGCAAGGTATCAAGGAAGACCGTATCAATGTGCTCGGCAAAAAGTATTTTATCAATAACGCAAGAGAAACATTTCCTGAATTAAAGCGAATTATCTTCAATGAGAAAACCGCAGGTATATGTAAGGCGACAATTGGTGACAACGCTTATCTGCATAACGAACAGTTTGTCGTTAAAATGACCGATACCGCCACCAGTTTTGCCTGGCATCAGGACAGCGGTTATTCCGTATATCAGGGCGGCGCTGAAGAACATAAGCCTTACGTGACCTTCTGGATTGCACTGGATGATATGAGCAGTGCCAACGGTACGATATCCGTGCTTCCCTATCCCCGATCGCCTTCACGCGGACTTATCAAACATGTCTGGAAAAATGAAGTGAACGCGATGGTTGGCTATGATGGCGAAGATGAGGGCGACCTGGTGGAGGTAAAGGCGGGATCTCTGGTAGTGTTTTCTAGTTTTTTATTGCATAAAAGTGGCGCCAATACCACCACCAACCCCCGGCGTAGCTATTTTGTCGCATTTACACCTGAACTGTTTACTCATGCGGATAAATCCAAAGGTATGTATAGCAGCGGGGAGCCCCTGCTGATAGAAGGCCGGATGGCGGTTGCAGACGAACTGGCTTCGGAGAATAGATAATTGCTAACCTAACACCAAAAATGATGATAAAAATTTTAAAAGCAGGGAATGTCAGATTTTGGACCAAGCTGTTATTGGTCCTATTGCCTTTTGCGGGTTTCTCCCAGGAAACGACGAAAATCAATGTGGAAGGCCGGGTTGTTTCCGGTGAAAACGGAGAACCCTTACCTGGTGTAAGCATTTCGGTGCAGGGAGCTTCAACAGGAACCGCAACAGACCTGGAAGGCAGATACAGCCTGGCGGTGAATGCGGGGGCAACCCTTGTAGTTGCTTTGGTAGGATTTCATTCGCAGGAAATCCCGGTAAATAAGCGCACGCGGATTGATATCAAAATGAAACCTGACCTGGAACAACTGAAGGAAGTAGTGGTCATTGGTTATGGCACTCAGGAGAAAAAGGACCTGACCGGTTCGGTCGGGACCGTGGACACGAAAGGCCTGGAGGGTCGGAATATCAGCTCAATCGAGGAGGGATTACAGGCGCAGACGGCAGGTGTCCGTGTTGTTCAGGGCAGCGGTCAGCCCGGAGGAAGGACCATTGTACGGGTACGTGGTCAGAATTCGATACTCGGGGGAGGCGATCCGTTGTATATAGTAGATGGAGTACCCGTTCAAAGCAATAACGATGGGAATACCAGCATACTGGCTACCATTAATCCGGGTGATATCGAGTCTGTCAATATACTTAAAGATGCCTCCGCCACCGCCATTTATGGGGCAAGGGGAAGTAATGGTGTTATTTTGATCACCACCAAGAGAGGAAAAAGCGGGCAGGGAAATATCGATTTTAAGAGTTCCCTGGGGTTTTCAGAGGTTATTAAAAAGATAGATATGCTGAACAGCAGGGAATTTGTAGAAATCGCAAATGAGCGAGCTGTAAATGACGAACAGCCAATTCCTTTTCCAGATGTTGAGGTAGCTTCGAGGATCAATACCGACTGGCAGGACCTCATTTTCCAAACCGCTTTGACGCAAAACTATTCACTTAGCTTTTCGGGAGGATCGGACCAGACACAGTATTTTGCTTCGGGCAGCTATATGGATCAGGAAGGAGCTATCATCGGCTCCGGATTCTCCCGTGGATCTTTCCGTTTAAATCTTGATCAGAAGGTGGGAGAAAGACTGAGCTTTTCGAGTCAGCTCTATGTTTCCCGCTCCAAAGCCGATCGAAGCGCGACAGAAGTATTTGGAGGAAGCTTGCTTTATTCCGCCTTAAGCATGCCGCCGATAGAAGCCCCCTATGATGAAAATGGTAATTACACATCCGGTGAGAAACTGCTTGGATACCCCTTTAGTGATAGTGCCGGAGACAACCCGCTGATCATAGCGAATGAACAGCTGAACCAGTTGACGACCTCCCGGTTCCTCGGAAACATGCGAACACGGTATAGCCTGATGGACGCGCTTTCTGTCGAGGTTATGTTGGGGACAGATCAAACGACAAGCACCCAGGATACCTATTCGACCCGGGTGGCGAGAAGCTCGCCCGATGGTTCAGGTGCGGAGAGAAGGACCGAAACAACCTACTACGTTGCAGAGGGTCTGCTCCAATATAATAAGGACTTTGCCGGCGGACAACACCGGATCAATGCCACAGGCGGATTTACCTGGGAGTCGCAGCGTTCGGAGCGGCTATCGATTTCGGCTGCTGGGTTCGTTACCGATGACTTCCTGAACAGGAATCTAGGTGCAGGAGAGCGGTACGGCGCACCCAGCACTGGCATGAGTGAATGGGACATTGTATCCTTCCTCGCCCGCGTTAATTATACCTTCAATGACCGGTACCTGTTTACACTCAGTGGTCGCAGGGATGGTTCTTCACGATTTGGAGAAGGCAACAAATGGGGCTTTTTCCCTTCTGCAGCCTTTGCCTGGAGGGTCGTTAGCGAAGACTTTATGCGCAATATTGATCAATTATCTGATCTGAAATTACGTTTAAGCTGGGGGAAAACAGGAAATCAGGCCATCGCACCTTATGAATCATTGCAGCGTTTTGTTTCCCAAGGCCTTATTCTCGGCACATCCAATGCCATCGGCTTTGGACCGGCAAATCTCGGAAACCCCAATCTGAAGTGGGAGACCACCGCGCAGTGGAATGCGGGGCTTGATGTCGGGTTCATGAACCAGCGCCTCCGCATGAGTCTGGACTATTACCGGAAAAAAACCACCGATTTGCTCGCTGTGGTCAATTTACCACCCAATAGTGGATTTGCCACAACGTTGCGTAATATCGGGTCTATGAGAAATCAGGGTGTTGAATTGAATATGGGGATGGATTTATTAACTAACAGCGATGACTGGACCTGGGACATTAATTTAAATATAGCTACCAACCGCAATGAAGTAGTGGCCCTATCCCGTGGCGCCGATATCATAGCGCCGGCTGTTGGATTTGTGGGCTCGTCCAATATATTACGTGAGGGAGTGCCGCTTTCTTCCTTCTACGGCTACCGCGAAGACGGACTGACGGCCGATGGCCTCATCAATTACGTTGACCAAAACGGAGATGGCACGATCAATTCCGATGACCGGGTAATCCTGGGCGATCCTTATCCTGATTTCAGCTATGGTTTTAATACGCAGCTTGCTTTCGGAAATTTTGACCTGGGAATATTTATCCAGGGGGAACAGGGAAAGGAATTATGGAATGCGAATCAATATTACCATGCCTCCTCATTTTACCGGGGCACCAATAATGTTGCTGCTGTACGGGACCGTTGGACACAGGAAAATCCAAATACCAATGCGGCTTATCCAAAAGCGACCTCTTCACTCAATATTCAATGGTCCGACCGCTTCGTGGAGGACGCGTCGTATCTGCGGGTCAAGAATATACAGTTGGGCTATAACCTGCCGCTTCGCAATGCTCCTGTAAAATCAGCCAGGATCTTTGTGAGCGGGCAGAACCTGTTCACCGTATCAAAATACTCCTGGTACGATCCGGACGTCAATGCATTTGCCAGCGGAGATCTGAGAATAGGGGTAGATATGAACACCTTTCCGGTCTCCAAGACCATCATGTTCGGTGTAAATGTTGGTTTTTAATAAAAGAACTGGGTAAAAAATAGGATTATGAAAAAGTTATCTATCTTAACTCACATCGTACTGCCAGCCATAATGTCGATATTCATGGCAGGATGCGAAGAGCTGCTTAAGGAAGAACCAAGTACATTTCTCAGTGAAGAGGCGACCTTTTCCACACAGGAAGGAGCAGTTGCGGCAACGCTGGGCATCTATGCGGCATTGCGTGTACAGGGCTATTACGGACAGCAATTCCCGACGTATCTTATTTTTAATAGCGATTATGGGCTGGGCCGCGCCGGTTTTCAGCCTGCAGGTATCTACCAGCTAGATGCTGCGAATATCGACCGGATTGGCAATGTTTGGACCAGCATTTACTCGAAAATAAACCGCGCGAATATTGTTATACAAAAAATTCCGGAAGTACAGGGGATGGAACCTTCCCTGGGCGAGCAATTGATTGCGGAAGCGAGATTTTTGCGGGCGCTTGGATATTATAACCTGGTCCGTTGCTGGGGTGACGTTCCACTGCGATTGGCTCCTCCCGTTTTGAACGATCTCTCATTGGAGCGAGCACCGGAAGCCGACGTATATGCGCAAATCATAGAAGATCTTGAGTTTGCGGAAACAAAGCTGCCGGACGCCTATCCGAGCGAGACCGGACGGGTTACAAAATGGGCCGCCAAAACGCTTCTTGCTGATGTGTACCTGACACGGGAACGATGGAGTGAAGCAGCAGCCAAGGCCAAAGAAGTGATCGATTCGGAACAGTTCGAACTCGTTCGTGTAACCTCCAGCGAAGATTTTCAGGAGAAGATCTTCGGTCCGGGAATCGCTACGCACAGCGAGGATATTCTTTCGATCAAATATTCAGTGGAACGAAGCAACGATGGTCTTATACGCTTCTTTCATAAGGCAGAGCCTGGTTACAGTAAAGGAGGTCCGCATGCCATTCTCGGGAACCTCGACTCTTTTATTGGTCAGGGAGAATGGAAGAATGA
Source organism: Anseongella sp. (assembly GCA_036570465.1). GTDB lineage: Bacteria > Bacteroidota > Bacteroidia > Sphingobacteriales > Sphingobacteriaceae > Anseongella. The sequence continues at coordinate 4,632 of DATCYD010000037.1, read as the reverse complement.
GCAGTCACCGGACCTTCGAAGGAATCATTCGCTTTACTCCGGAAAGGACACGGTCTATCTAAATGAAGCCGTGCAAATGCTTTTTAGAAAGTTCAGGGGAACAAAAACGGATGTTTCCAATGCGACCCCGCTGCTTCGATATCCGGAAGCACTGCTCATTTTCGCTGAAGCGGAAAGTCAGGCCAACGGAGGTCCGACGGCAGCTGCCTATGAGGCCCTGAACAAAGTTCACCGGAGAGCCTACGGAAAAGATCCGGGTGTTCCAGCTCCTACGGTGGATTTTTCCGCCGGAATGAATATGGAAGCTTTTCGCGATACAGTGCTAATGGAGCGAGCTAAGGAATTTCTGGTAGAAAGCAAGCGTTGGTTTGACCTGCTGCGTACCAATACAGCCCTGGAAGTTATTCAGGCTCTGGACCTTCCCATAACAGAAAAACACCTGCGCTGGCCTATCCCCCAGGAAGAAATAGACAACAACGACGCCCTGACACAAGCCGATCAGAACCCGGGATGGTAATTGATCAATAGATTTAGGTGAAATGCAATGGCTAAAAATGCGATCGAAAGATTAAACGAATTATGAACAGACGCGATATTTTGAAAGCAATGGGTGTTGCCCCATTTATGCCTTTACTGGGAAATGATCTTGTTAAAAGTCGTTTTTCGGGAAATGTTCATAGCAAACCGGCCACGAAAGGCTACCACCTGGTGGTTTACGGCGCTACTCCTGGTGGGGTAGCCCTTGCTTTGCGCGCTGCCAGGGAAGGCTTGAAAGTATTGCTTGTGAATCACACACAGCATCTGGGGGGAATGTTCATCAATGGTCTTGGCACCATGGACACGCTTTACAACGGTGCCCGGGCACACATCTATGACGAGCTGCGCTACAATATATATGACTATTATCGTACAAAATACGGGACAACCTCACCTCAGTATAGATCAAGCAATCCCCGGTCTGCCAAAACCCGATTTGAGTCTCACGTGGCCGAGCATTTGATCAACAAAATGCTCGAAAGGGAGCCGCTTATTTCCATCCTTAAAGGTTATTACCCGCTAAACGCTGAAAAAAGTGGTCGTCGTTTGACTACTGTCGTGTTTCAGGAGATGGAAGGAACAGATACCAGGATTGCGGAGGGCGATATTTTCGCTGACTGCTCCTACGAGGGTGACCTGGCTGCTGTGACAGGGGTAGCAACCCGCATTGGGCGTGAGTCCCGAGACGAATATGGAGAGGAGTACGCTGGGGTGGCATATACCGAAGAGAATTTCTGGCCGCCGCCTGCAACAATAGATCAACAGCAGTTTCAACTGGTGAGGCGTATGAACCTGATCCGCTACGACACCTGGTCGGGGCGAATGGCTCCTGCCAGTACCGGGGATGCACACCCGGCCATCCAGGCTTTTAATCTCCGCACCACGTTAACCAAGGATCCTGAGAACAGGATCATACCGGGGAAACCGGAAAATTATGATCCCGCCTACCTGAAAAAAACCTTTGGGCATGTTGGTAGCGGACAGGGGCTTCCGGTACCTAACCAAAAAACAAGCTGGAATTTTCCGGAGCTGATCGGCGAGCAGAATAAATATATTAACGGAGACTGGCCGGAGCGGAAAAGCATTACAGATAAGTTCCGTAAAGCAACCCTGGCGTTGCTTTACTTCAAGCAAAATGATCCTTCTGTTCCCGAGGACGAACGAAATAACTGGAAGGAATACGGGTTGTCAAAAAATGAATATGCCGATAATGGAAACATGCCTTATGAGCTGTATGTCCGGGAAGCACGCCGTATCGTAGGGCGGTCTGTTTTTACCGAGCATGATGCCCGGCTGGCGAAAGGCCTGGAACGAGCGCCTGTCCACAAGGACAGTATCAGCATTACCGAATGGTTCATGGACTCGCATGCTTGTACCCTAAGTCGCATTGAAGGCAGCAAGCCGGAAGGGGAAGTCATGTTAAAGAATATGACCTTTCCCGGACAAGTTTCTTTCGGCACCATTTTCCCAAAGGAAGTGGACAATCTCATGGTACCCGTATGCCTTTCCTCATCCCATATCGGATGGGGGACAATCCGCCTGGAGCCAACCTGGATGAGTATTTGCGAGGCAGCCGGCTATGCTGCAGCCCTGGCAATAAGCCAGCAAACCGTTCCTGCAAATATTAATCCGGATCAATTGACCCGCTTACTTGCCCGGAAACGGATCATGATCAGCTTTTTCAATGATATGGAAGGAAGGGAGTACGCCTCATGGTATCCTGCCGTGCAATACCTTGGTACCCAGGGGTTCTTTGCCTCCTATGACGCATTGCCTAATGAAACATTGGGAACGCCACTGGCGGAAGCATGGATCAGTCATACCGGAAACTGGATAAAGAAAGGCATCGCTTCTCCTGCCGGGAACCTGCTGGCTGCCGGACGAAATGATGGAGAAGCCGTTAGAGCCGGTGCATTTGCCCGTCGCCTGGGAGAAGTGCTTTCTTCCTATGGCGGTAGTCCGGACAAGGTAGAATCTATCATGAACAAGCTTGAGATCAATGAAGATGCTCAGCTAACTCGTGGAGAAGCCTGTCAATTGATCTTTGAGGCATCAGAAGAAATTCGAAATTGAAGTATGATCAGATGATTTAGCATAGTATCTAATCTAAATGAAAGGACGAATAAAATGAGCTGCTTAAAAGGACGCCTTATGCATATGTGCTGTTATTTGGCAGTCAATCTCCTGCCGGTTTCAGGCATGGGCTTATTTGCCCAGCAATTGCCGGATATTTCATCAACGCCAGCTGACCTGCATGTGCCGGATATGGTCAATAGAGCACCTGCGGCCGGTACCAGGGTGAGACAGGTTACACCTGGATGGGAAAAAACGGAGGTGTATCATGCACTTTACCTACCCAGGAATTGGAAACCGGATGGTAAGTATCCCGTTATCGTGGAGTATGCAGGAAATGGCGTCGTCAGGAATAAATTCGGGGATGTTTCCGAAGGGACAGTAGAAGGTAGTTGTTTAGGGTATGGATTAAGCGGTGGAGTAGATTTTATATGGGTTTGCATGCCATATGTTGAAATAAAAAATGGAGACAAAGGGAATGCGATAAAGTGGTGGGGAGACATTGAGGAAACGAAACGTTATGTGATCTCAACGCTTGATTTTCTGCATGCTAACTATGGGGCTGATAAAGACTGCGTTATTCTGGCTGGTTTTTCCCGCGGGTCTATTGGCTGCAATTACATCGGATTACATGATGATGAAATTGCCCCGCTCTGGAAAGCGTTTTTCTGTTATTCCCATTATGATGGGTTGTATCAAAATGGGAATTATGCGGATGCTGACCGTTTATCAGCTCTTCAGCGGCTTCAACGGCTGAAAGGCAGGCCGCAATTTATTTCGCAGGAAGCGAGCAGGAGCATTGATGGCATCCGCGATTATTTGAAAGAAACAAAAGTAAAGGGGGACTTTACTTTTCAGCAGATTCCTTTCCGGAATCATACGGATCAGTGGGTATTAAGGGATATTCCTGAAAGGCAGGCTGCGAGGGACTGGTTACAACGCGTGGTAAAATCACAGGTTACTGATCATGAATAGGAATCTTTTACTGGCCTTGCCCATTATTGCAATAATGAGCTGCAATGGGCCGCAGCAACGACAACAGGTGCAACCGAATGATATTACCGGAAAATATCATCTTCCGGCGCTGGCCCGGCCCGGGGAAGGAGCTTATCTCAGCAGCGAGCTAATCTATCCGCTCGAAGACAAGCCCACTCCCGAATGTCATGCATCGACGATCGCGGAGACATCTTCGGGTTTGGTAGCTGCTTTTTTTGCCGGCACACATGAAAAGCATCCGGACGTGGGTATTCGGGTCTCCCGCCTGGTCAATGGAAACTGGACCCGCCCGGAGGAGGTAGTAAACGGGGTGCAGAATGACACACTCCGGTACCCTTGCTGGAATCCGGTGCTTTTTAAGCTTGATAATGGGCCGCTAATGCTGTTTTATAAGGTCGGGCCCTCTGCCCGGGAATGGTGGGGTATGCTTATGACCTCGGAAGATGATGGTCAAACCTGGTCGGAGCCTAAAAAGCTGGGGGAAGATGAAAAGATCGGGCACCTGCTTGGTCCGGTTAAAAACAAACCTGTGCAATTGAAAGACGGTACGATCATTTCACCGTCCAGTACTGAAATTGAAAAAGGAGGTGATCTTGTATGGATGGTCCATTTCGAGATCAGCAAAGACCAGGGAAGGACCTGGGAGGTGGTGGGGCCGATCAATGACGGCAAACAGTTTGACGCCATACAGCCTAGTGTGCTGTTCTATCCGGGCAACCGCATGCAAGTTCTCTGCCGGACGCGCCAGGATGTGGTCTCACAAAGCTGGTCTGAAGACAATGGTAACACATGGAGCGAAATGGTGGCTACAGATTTGCCAAACCCGAACGCTGGCACTGATGCTGTAACGCTCAAGGATGGGCGGCAACTGCTGGTATATAACCATACGACCAAAAAAGGAGAACAGCCTAATAACCGCAATATGCTGAACGTCGCTCTGTCCGAAGACGGGAAAAAGTGGACCCCTGTCATGACGCTGGAGAACGCGCCGCACAAAGCAGGCTATTCCTATCCTGCCGTAATCCA